>NZ_JBFRFE010000103.1:0-9404 GCF_052114665.1 Stenotrophomonas sp. 2YAF22
GGATGGGGAGTAAAGCCATGGCAGTTTCCGGGGTTGGGGCCGGGTTACGCCGGCATACGTCGCAGATTCTAGCTCCAACGCTTGCCTTGCGCCCCGGTTTCTGGACTATAGTGCGCGAACCTGTTGGGGAATCAGGGCTTCACACCTATGTTGCTTCGTTTTCGTACGGTCGTCGCCGCGGCGATGCTGACCGTGGCTGCCTATGCTACCGCCGTGGAAGTGAATGGCGGGCACCCGGACACCTATGTGGTCCGCAAAGGGGACACCCTGTGGGATATCGCAGGACGTTTCCTGCAGAAACCATGGCTGTGGCCGGAGATCTGGCAGGCCAATCCGCAGGTCGCCAATCCACACCTGATCTATCCCGGTGACGTCCTCAGCCTGGCCTACCTGGACCGTGTAACGGCCCAGCCCGGTCCGCGCCAGGAAGCCCCGGTCACCGGCGTGCCGCTGGCACAGGTGGAACCGTTCCTGAAACAGCTCAGCGTGGTCGACAGCATCGAGCAGCTGCCGTACGTGGTCGCGCTGGAAGACAACCGCCTGCGCGCCACCGGTGGGCAGACCGCCTATGTGCGCCTGGCCGACGCCCAGACCGGGCAGCGCTGGGCCGTGGTCCGCCCGACCGTGCGCTACGCCCAGCCCAAGCCCACCGAGGACCTGACCGCCAATGGCRATGTCACCCCGGGCAGCGGCAACCTCTGGAAGGCCTTCAGCGCGCCCAACCACCGCCGTGGCGTACTGGGTTACGAGCTGGCACAGGTCGGCACCGGCACCATCACCAAGGTGGCTGGCGGCAAGACCGAAGCGTCGACCCTGGTCCTGGACAACGCCAGTGGCGGCCGTGAAGTGCGTGCCGGCGACCGTCTGGTGCCGGTCGAGGCCACGCCGTACGACCTGCAGTTCTTCCCGCATGTGCCCGCAGCCGGCGTGGAAGGCGTGGATGTGCGCGTACTGGCAGTCACCGACATGTTCAGCACCGGCGGCCCGCGCGATGTGATCGCGATTTCGGCTGGCCGCGCCCAGGGCGTGGACAACGGCACCGTGTTCTCGCTGTGGCGCCATGGCAGCCACGTGGCGCACCGGATGAAGTTCCCGGGGTCCTCGCGCATGGACGATTCGGTCAGCACTGGCGCCGGCCGGGTCAGCCTGCCGGATGAGTACGCCGCGCATGCCATGGTCTTCCGCACCTTCGACAACGTCAGCTATGCGTTGGTGATGCAAGGTGTGAAGCCGGTGCGTGTGGGCTACAGCGCGCTGCATCCGGACGCGAAATGAGCCAGCGCCGGGCCCCGCCCGGCCTCGGCAGGGAGTGCCGGCCGCATCGGCCGGCAACCTCCGGGATACCCTGACAGCGATACGCGAAGGCGCCCTAGGGCGCCTTTATTGCGTGAAGCCGATAGTCGGGGGATGACTGAACATGTACATGAGGCGCTGCTGCGCCTGTTGATCGCGGGGGGAGGCCTGGCACCCAGGCGCGCCCTGTTGCAGACCGCCGGCAATGCGGATGCAGCGCTGGCGCTGGGCGTTGCAGGCTGGCGAGCCCACGGTTGCACGCCGGAACAATGCGCTGCGCTGCAGCGTCCCGATACCCGCGCCCTCGCACTTGCGCAGCGCTGGCTGCAGCAGCCAGATCATCATCTGCTGGCCTGCAACGATCCGGCCTTCCCGCCCCTCCTTCTTGATGCACCCAACCCGCCCTTGGCCCTGTTCGTTGCCGGGGATCCAGCCATCGCCTGGCGCCCCGCGGTGGCCCTGGTCGGCAGTCGTTCACCCACTCCTGCCGGTCGCGCCCTCGCCGCCCGGTTTGCCACCTGTTTCGTCGAGGCCGGGCTGGCGGTGACCAGTGGATTGGCGGCGGGCATCGATGCGGCCGCCCACCAGGCGGCGCTGGACGCAGGCGGCTGCACCCTCGCGGTGATCGGCACCGGCCCGGACCGCGCCTATCCCACCAGCCATACCCGCCTGCAGGCAACAATCGCTACCGAAGGCGCAGTGCTCAGCGAGTACCTGCCAGGCACGCCCGCACGGCCGGGCCACTTCCCCGCGCGCAACCGGCTGGTGGCCGGGTTGACCCTGGCCACGGTGGTGGTCGAGGCCGCGCAACGTTCGGGCGCCCTGATCACCGCCCGGCTGGCAGCCGAAGCCGGCCGCGAGGTCTGCGCGATACCCGGTTCGGTGCTCAATCCACGCGCCGCCGGCTGCCACCGGCTCATCCGTGAAGGGGTTGCCCTGGTCGAACGTCCCGAGGAAGTGCTGGAACTGCTGGCCCCGGCATTGCGTCACCAGCTTCCGGGCTTGCAAACCCGGCTTGCCACCCCCACTGAACAGGCAGCGCCGGCGGACCTGCCGGCTTGCTGGGCGAACGACGCTGACTACCAGCGCTTGTGGCAGGCGCTGGGGCACGACCCAATCAGTATGGATTCACTGATCACGCACTGTGGATTGACGGCGTCGGAGGTGTCCTCCATGCTGCTGGCCATGGAACTTGCGGGGATCGTGGTGTGCGTACACGGCCGCTACTGTCGACGTCCCTAGTTTCTTCACCTCCACAGCGTCGCGCGACGCAGGCCGAGGGGCAATGAAAGAGAGCATCCTGGATGTACTGTTGTACCTGTTTGAACACTATTTCAGCGAAGATGCGGACCTGATCCGTGACCGCGACTCACTGCAGAATGGCCTGATCCAGGCCGGTTTCAGCCCCACTGAGATCAACAAGGCATTCGAATGGCTCGATGCCCTGGCAGCGCAGCGCCCAAGCGCGGCCCAGGCCCGGGTCGATGGCCCGGTGCGCATCTATCACGGCCCGGAGCTGGACAAGCTTGATGTGGAATGCCGTGGTTTCCTGCTGTACCTGGAACAGCACGGCATCCTCGATGCCGGCCAGCGCGAGCTGGTGCTGGACCGGGCAATGGCCCTGGACCAGGACGAACTGGACCTGGACGACCTGAAATGGGTGGTGCTGATGGTGCTGTTCAACCAGCCCGGCGCCGAGGCGGCCTACGCCTGGATGGAAACGCAGATGTTCGTGGACGAGCCAGAACCCCTGCACTGACCGTACACTTGGGGGCCGTGCGCATTCAGGAGCGTCCCCCGTGAGTGAGTGGTTCCATGCCGAAGGCAACCGCCAGCAAGGCCCGTTGCCCTCGGAACAGTTGATCGAGCTGTTCCGTAGCAACCAGATCACCCTGGACACCCTGGTCTGGCGCGACGGCTTGCCGCAATGGCAGCCGTTGCGCAACGTGGTCGACGAACTGGGCCTGATCGTGCCCGCTGTAGATGCAGCCGCCACTGTCGCTGTGCCGCCGCCACCTCCTGCCGCTCCTCTGCCGCCAACCCTGCCACCTGCGTCGCCCTACGCGACCACGCCGATGGACGCTGCACCGGCCGCGAAGAAGGGCCTGTCCGGCTGCGCGTTGACCGCCATCATCGGTGGCGTTGCCCTGCTGGTGGTGGTGCCGATCCTGGCCATCCTGGCGGCCATCGCCCTGCCGGCCTACAACGACTACATCATCAAGGCCAAGGTCGCCGGCGCGATCACGGCGCTGCAGCCGCTGAAGGACAAGGTCCAGCATTTCGCCGATGACCAGGGCCGTTGCCCGGGCGCCAACGACGCTGGCTTCCCGGCCGCGGACGAATTCGCAGGCCAGGGCCTGTCGGCCGTGCATATCGGCCGCTTCAACAATGGTCACTGCGGCATCGAAGCAACGCTGGCGGTTCCGGGCAAGAGCCAGGACGGCGACCTGCTGTGGCTCGAGTACGACCGTGACAGCGGGCGCTGGGAATGCAGCGGCGAAAGCGACGACAAGTATCTGCCCACGCAATGCCACGGCTGAGCCGCGCATCGGGCAAACCCACCAAGGACGACCCAACAGGGGACATGCAATGACTGAGTGGTACTACGCCGAAGGACAGCAACGCCAAGGCCCGTTGGAGATCACCGAGATCCGCCAGCGTTTCCAGCGCGGCCAGTTGACCCTGGACACCCTGGTCTGGCGCGAAGGCATGGGACAGTGGGCACCGCTGCGGCAGATGGTGGACGAACTGGGCCTGCAGACCCTGGCCGATGCCAGCACCTCCACCGCCACCGGTGGCTTCGACCTGCGCAACGACTACGCCGCGATCGACAACGGCACCGCGCCACTGCCGGGCACCGGCGCCCTCAGCAGCTCGCCGTACACTGCGCCCGGCGCAGGTGGTGGTGACTATTCGCAGCCGGTGCAGGGTGGCGAAGTGGTCTACGCGGGTTTCTGGAAGCGCTTTGCCGCCTACCTGATCGACTATTTCGTCCTGCTGATTCCCAGCGGCGTGGTCGGTGGCGTGCTGGGCTTCGTGCTCGGCGCCGGCATGGGGGCGACCGGCAGCGGCGAAACAGCGGTGGAAGTGGTTACCCAGCTGATCAGTGGCCTGGCTGGCCTGTTCATCGCCGCCGCCTACTACGGCTGGTTCCATGCCTCCCGTGGCGGCGCCACCCTCGGCAAGATGGCCATCGGCATCAAGGTCGTGCGCGGCAACGGCGATCGCCTGACCCTGGGCCGCAGCATCGGCCGCTACTTCGCCACCATCCTCAGTGGCCTGACCCTCTGCATCGGCTACCTGATGGCCGCCTTCACCGAGCGCAAGCAGGGCCTGCATGACCTCATCTGCGACACCGTAGTGGTCGACCGCTGGGCCTATACCGACCAGCCGCAGCTGCAGCGCCGCGAGATGGGCACGGTGACCATCGTGATCCTGGTGCTGGGCGGCCTGCTGATGCTGGCCGGTTTCGCCGCGATCATCTTCGCCGTCGGCGTCATCGCCAACATGGCGTCGTGATCGCGGATCGAGGGCCAATGCGCCGTCGCGGACGGCCATCCTCACGCCTCCCTGCTTGACAACGGCAGGCCGGGCGTGATTCCTCTAATAAGGTGAAACCTGAACGCCCGGCACAGTCCCGGGCGTTCAGTTTATTGATTTGCCCGTGGCCGCTTCACTAATGCGGCCGTTTGCTCCACCCTAGCGGCCCTTCCCCGCGGCTTACCCACAGACCCTGCTGCCATGCCCAAGCACCTGCTCATCGTTGAATCGCCGGCCAAAGCCAAGACGATCAACAAATACCTCGGCAAGGACTACACGGTCCTGGCCTCGTATGGGCACGTGCGTGACCTGATCCCGAAGGAAGGCGCGGTTGACCCGGACAACGGGTTCGCCATGCATTACGACGTGATCGAGAAGAACGAAAAGCATGTCGATGCGATCGCCAAGGCCGCAAAGGGCGCCGACGACATCCTGCTGGCGACCGATCCGGATCGCGAGGGTGAAGCGATCAGCTGGCATATCGCCGAGATCCTGAAAGAGCGCGGGCTGGTCAAGGACAAGCCGATGCAGCGCGTGGTCTTCACCGAGATCACGCCACGCGCGATCAAGGAAGCCATCAGCCAGCCGCGCGAGATCGCCAGCGACCTGGTCGATGCCCAGCAGGCGCGCCGCGCGCTGGACTACCTGGTCGGCTTCAACCTGTCGCCGGTGCTGTGGCGCAAGGTCCAGCGTGGCCTGTCAGCAGGCCGCGTGCAGAGCCCGGCGCTGCGCATGATCGTCGAGCGCGAAGAAGAGATCGAAGCCTTCATCGCCCGCGAGTACTGGTCGATCGCCGCCGAGTGCGCGCATCCCTCGCAGCACTTCAACGCCAAGCTGATCAAGCTGGACGGGCAGAAATTCGAGCAGTTCACCGTCACCGACGGCGACACCGCCGAGGCCGCCCGCCTGCGCATCCAGCAGGCTGCACAGGGCGCCCTGCATGTCACCGACGTGGCCAGCAAGGAGCGCAAGCGCCGCCCCGCGCCGCCGTTCACCACCTCCACGCTGCAGCAGGAAGCCTCGCGCAAGCTCGGCTTCACCACGCGCAAGACCATGCAGGTTGCGCAGAAGCTGTACGAAGGCGTGGACATCGGCGGCGACGAAGGCACGGTCGGCCTGATCTCGTACATGCGTACCGACTCGGTGAACCTGTCGCAGGATGCGCTGGCCGAAATCCGCGACGTGATCGCCCGTGATTACGGCATCGCCTCGCTGCCCGACCAGCCCAACACCTACCAGACCAAGTCCAAGAACGCCCAGGAAGCGCACGAAGCCGTGCGTCCGACCTCGGCATTGCGTACCCCGGCCCAGGTCGCGCGGTTCCTGACCGACGACGAGCGCAAGCTGTACGAGCTGATCTGGAAGCGTGCAGTGGCCTGCCAGATGATCCCGGCCACGCTCAACACCGTCAGCGTGGATCTGTCGGCCGGCAGCGAACATGTGTTCCGCGCCAGCGGCACCACGGTGGTGGTGCCCGGCTTCCTGGCCGTGTACGAAGAAGGCAAGGACAGCAAGAGCGCCGAGGATGACGATGAAGGCCGCAAGCTGCCGGCGATGAAGCCGGGCGACCGGGTGCCGCTGGAGCGCATCGTGGCCGACCAGCACTTCACCCAGCCGCCGCCGCGCTTCACCGAAGCGGCGCTGGTGAAGGCGCTGGAAGAGTACGGCATCGGTCGTCCTTCGACCTACGCCTCGATCATCCAGACCCTGCTGTTCCGCAAGTACGTGGAAATGGAAGGCCGCAGCTTCCGCCCGTCCGATGTCGGCCGTGCGGTGTCCAAGTTCCTGTCCAGCCACTTCACCCAGTACGTCGACTACGACTTCACCGCCAAGCTGGAGGACGAGCTCGATGCCGTCTCGCGTGGCGAGGAAGAGTGGATTCCGCTGATGTCGCGCTTCTGGGGACCGTTCAAGGAACTGGTCGAAGACAAGAAGGAATCGGTCGACCGTGCCGAGGCCAGTGGTGCGCGCGAACTGGGTACCGACCCGAAGACCGGCAAGCCGGTCAGCGTGCGCCTGGGCCGGTTCGGGCCGTACGCGGCCATCGGCAGCACCGCCGAGGATGCCGAGGACAAGCCCAAGTTCGCCTCGCTGCGGCCGGGCCAGTCAATGCACACCATTTCCCTGGAAGACGCGCTGGAACTGTTCCTGATGCCGCGCGCGCTGGGTGAGGACAAGGGCGAGGACGTCAGCGTCGGCATCGGCCGCTTCGGCCCGTTCGCCAAGCGCGGCAGCACCTACGCCTCGCTGAAGAAGGAAGACGACCCGTACACCATCGACCTGGCCCGCGCCGTGTTCCTGATCGAAGAGAAGGAAGAAATCGCGCGCAACCGGATCATCAAGGAGTTCGACGGCAGCGACATCCAGGTGCTGAACGGTCGCTTCGGCCCGTACATCAGCGACGGAAAGATGAACGGCAAGATCCCCAAGGATCGTGAACCGGCATCGCTGACCCTGGCCGARGTGCAGCAGTTGATGGAAGAGACCGGCAAGCCGGTGCGCAAGGGCTTCGGCGCCAAGAAGGCTGCCGCCAAGAAGGCACCGGCAAAGAAGGCGGCAGTGAAGAAGGAAGCCGCGCCGAAGAAGGCCGCTGCCAAGAAGGCACCGGCAAAGAAGGCGGCTGCGAAGAAGGCCGTGGCCAAGAAGGCACCGGCAAAGAAGGCCGTCAAGAAGGCTGCAAAGTAGATCTACGCCATGCGTGGATGAGGTGCCAAGGTGTGCGGACCAACGGTCCGCATCCACCGCTCCACCCGTTGTGCACGCAGCGGGGGGATAATGAAGGCCCACGCCGGGCCCGGTCGCCGCCATGAAAGAACTCACGCTGGACACCGCAGTCGCCACGCTCCGCAGTGGCGGGGTGATCGCCTACCCGACCGAAGCAGTCTGGGGCCTGGGTTGCGACCCTTCGCATGAGGCAGCGGTACACCTGCTGCTGCGGCTGAAGCAGCGCCCGATCGAGAAAGGCATGATCCTGGTGGCTGCGGAACTGTCGCAACTGCAGGGCTGGGTGCGCCTGCAGGCCCTGCCCGATGCACGCCAGCGTGCGGTGCTTGCCAGCTGGCCTGGCGCCAACACCTGGATCCTGCCCGCCGGCACCCGCGCCCCCGGCTGGATCACCGGCGAACATAGCGGCATCGCGGTACGCATCAGCGCCCACCCGCTGGTCGCAGCGCTGTGCCAGGCCTGGGGAGGCCCTCTGGTCTCCACCAGCGCCAACCTTGCCGGCGAGCCCCCCGCGCGCAGCCGCGAAGAGCTTGACCCGCGCCTGCTGCGCCTGCTCGACGGCATCCTCGATGGGCAGACCGGTGGCCTGGCCCAACCCACGCCGATCCGCGACGCGCTCAGTGGCAACGTACTGCGCTCCTGACAGGCTGATTGCGTCGGCGTCGCCGATCGCGCACGCTGCGCCCATGACCCTGCTCCGCCCTGCCCTGTGCCTGGCCCTGCTGCTGCCGTTGCCGGCACTTGCCGCTGACGACGTGCGGGTCTACCGCTGCGTCGGCAGCAATGGTGCCGTCGCCCTGCAGGACAAGCCTTGCATGGCCGGCCGCCAGGAAGTGCGCGACCTGCAACGGCCGCGCGACCCGCCGCCACGGGTGGTCAGCACCGAGGCCGCACCGCCCGCACCGGTGCAGACGCCACCGATGCGCGAGCGCGAGGTGCGCCATGTCTACATCCAGCCGCCACAGCCGATGTACGAATGCGTGAGTGAAGACGGCGACCGCTACACCAGCGACAACAACGAAGGAAATCCGCGCTGGGTACCGCTGTGGACCACGGTCTGGTATCCGCATGGTCATCTTGGTGGCGGGCGACCCGGACCGCATCCAGGGCCACGCCCGGCCAGCAGTGGCACCACCATCGATGCCTCCATCGGTGGGGGACCACCGGTGTATCGCCCGCCGTCAGTGGGCGTCGGTGTCAACGTGCCTGCCGGCAACATCCTGGTGCGCGATACCTGCCACGCCCTGCCCCCGCAGGAAGTGTGCGCACGCCTGCGTGATCGTCGCTGGGAACTGGACCGGCGCTACAACAGCGCGCTGCAGAGCGAGCGCACCGCGATCAGCAAGGAGCAGCGTGGCATCGACGCGCGGCTGGCGCAGGACTGCGGCGGCTGAGCCCCACGCTGGGGACGGTACCTCCTCTTTGGTAGATGCCCACCTTGGTGGGCACTGGCAAACAGCGGTGCCAACCAAGGTTGGCAACTACCAGGGCATGTGCCACCGCTGTAGGCTGATCGCATGAAAAGACTGATCTGGCTGGCCATGGGCCTGTTGCCCGGCAACGCGTTGGCCGACGACATGGTGATCTACCGCTGCATGGGCAGCAGCGATGTTCCTACGTTGCAACGCACCCCCTGCCCCGCCGGCACCCGCCAGCAGATCCAGCGCGTCCCTGCGCCAGCCGCCGCAGCACCAGCTGCACCGGTGCAGGACCGCCCCCTTCCGCCGCCTGCAGCGGTGCCCTCCGTGGACGCAGCCGCCGAGCCTGCCGCGACGCAGCCACGTGAGGGCCGAACGATCATGGAAGCACGCATGGTCGAGCACGAAGGCGGCGACGCCATCCTCGAC
>NZ_JBFRFE010000104.1:0-9396 GCF_052114665.1 Stenotrophomonas sp. 2YAF22
CTACAAGGACGTACTTGCGGCGTCCCCGCAATCCGACACCGCCCCGCCATCCCACCGAATGCCAGCTGCTGTTGCTGTTGCTGTTGCTGTTGCTGTTGATTCTGAGGTTGCCGGCCAGCGGCCGGCACTACAGCGGGTGCAGGGCGCAGCCCTGCCGATAAACCCTCTTAGTACAGCGTGCGCTCCGGCGCACCAGCCGGCGGCGGGGTGTACTGGTACAGCCAGGTTTCGGTGAGGGTCTTGCCGCCACTGCGCAGGTACAGGCGGATGTCGATCTGCTCGCTGCTGCCCTCCGGCGGCACCAGGTCGAACATCGCGCGGTAGCCCTTGATCTCGCGCAGCGGCCGCGCCGAGACGATCTCCACCCGGCCACGGCTGGTTTCGACAACCGCTTCGACATCGGCTTTGTCGATCAGGCTGGCCAGTTCGCCGCCTTCGAAGTCGACCGCAAAGCGCCACGAGAAATACTCGCGCTTCTTGCCGATCACCCCGCCCAGGCCGGTGCGGCTGGCCACGCAATGGGCCAGCGGCGTATGCGCCGGCGGCTGTGCGCCCCAGTACAGCCGGTAGCCGACCAGCAGTTCCTTGCCCGGCTGCGGCTTTTCCTTCGGGTTCCAGAACGCCACGATGTTGTCGAAGGTTTCATCGACGGTGGGAATCTCCACCAGCTGCACCGAGCCCTCGCCCCAATCACCCTTCGGCTCCACCCACAGGCACGGGCGCTTCTCGTAGAACACGCCGTCGTCCTGGTAGTGGTCGAAGTTGCGGTCACGCTGCAGCAGGCCGAAGCCACGCGGATTGCGGTCGACGAACATGTTGAAGCGCAGGTTGCGCGGGTTCAGCAGCGGCCGCCAGATCCATTCACCAGCGCCGGTCCACAGCGACAGGCCGTCGGTATCGTGGATCTCCGGGCGCCAGTCCCAGCCCATGCGGCGGTCGTTCTCGCCCACCTGGTACATGCTGGTGCAGGGCGCGATGCCGAGGCGCTCGATCGCCTTGCGCGGGTACAGCGCGCTGTCGATGTCCATCAGCAGCACATCACCGTTGGTGACGGCGAAGCGGTAGGCACCGGCCACGCTGGGCGAATCCAGCAGCGCGTAGACGATGAGGGTGTCCGAGTCGGCCGCAGGCTGTTCCAGGTAATAGGCGATGAAGTCCGGGAATTCCTCCGGCTTGCCCATGCCGGTGTCGATGGCCAGGCCACGCGCGGACTGGCCGTACTGGCCTTCCTTGCCCACTGCGCGGAAGTAGCTGGCACCCAGGAACGCGGCGAAATCGCGGTCGGTGTCCTTGCGCGTGTTCAGCCGGAACCCGGCGAAGCCGAGGTCGGCCGGCAGCTCACCATTCTTCAACCCGCTCTTGCCGTAGTTGAACGCGGCGCCGTCATAGGCCAGTTCCTGCGCCTTGCCGTCGACCACGTCGTACATGCGCACGGGCGAATGGAAGTACAGACCCAGGTGGAAGAACTTGGCCTGGAACTTACCCGGCTGGTCGGCCCACAGGGCGTGGTCCTGGCGATAGCCGATCGACTGGTACTGATCCCAGTCCAGCGCCTCCAGCTTGCCCGGCAGCACCCGCTTGTGGCTTTGGTAGGGCGCCTGTGCCAGCGCGCGCGCCTGACCCTTCAGGGTGGCGAAATCGAACGGCTGCGGCTGGCCAAGCCGGCGCAGCCCAAGCTGGCCACTCTTGCTGGCCGCACAGGCCGGCAGTGACGGCAGGCCGAAGGCGGCCAGGGCCAGGGAGGCATTGCGGATGAAGTCGCGTCGTTGCATGCAGGCGCGGGAGCAAAGGAAAGGTCGGCCATCATAGGCAGACAAACGTTAACGGGCAGCGGTGGACTCGATACCCTGTTCAGCCTGCGCCAATGCCGCAAGGCGGGCATCAAGCTCCTGCAGGGCCGGTGCCTGCGGACCGCGCTGGGCCAGCAGCAGCTGCCGTGCCTCGGCCAGCACGATGCGGGCCTGCGCGATCTGGCCGGCCTCCTGCAGGGCCTGCCCCTGTGCAAGCAGCGCCTGCGGCAGCAGGGCGACGTGATCCGGTTGGCGCCAGATCGCCACCGCACGGGCATAGTGCGCTGCCGCCGCCGAGGGGTCGCCGCTGGCGCTGGCCCATTTCCCCAGCGCGAACTCGCCGTAGCCGATCTCGCGATGATCCGGGCCCAGGGCACCGAGCAGCTGTGCCTGTACCTGCCGCAGTTCCTGCCCGGCCAGCGCGTGCTGGCCACGCTGCAGGGCCAGCAGCGCGCGTGCGCGGCGTACCACCAGCGCCTCCGGGTGGCGCGGCCCCCATGCCTCCTGTGCTGCCTGCCAGGCCAGCTCCAGCTCGGCCGCTGCCGCCTGCGTGTCGCCCTGCCGGGCCAGCACATCGCCCAGCTGGCGATGCAGGCTGATCACCTGCGGGCTGCTGGCGTCGGCGCGTTGGCCGAGCAGGGCCAGCGCCTGCCGGTACCCCGCCAGCGCCGCCGGCAGGCGTCCGGCGGCGGCGTCCAGAGCGGCCAGATCAGCCAGTGATTCAGCACGCCCGAAGCGCTCGACAAGCCCTTGGTGGCGCAGCGCCAGCGCCTGCTGGAACGACCGTCGCGCCGCATCGGCGTCACCCAGCTGGGCCTGGCAACGCCCAAGCTGGCTGTGGAACTCGGCCACGGCCGCCGGCAATACCGCCGCCTTGCTGGCCGCCAGCGGTTGCAGTGGCTGCAGGTGCGCGAGGCACTCGCGCCCTCGGCCGAGCATGCGCAGTGCGCGCCCGCGCTGGGTAACCGCCTCGATCTGCAGCGCCGGCGGCACCTCGCCCACCTCCTGCAGCAGCCGGCGCTGCTGGTCCAGGGTCTGCAGCGCCAGCTGGTAGTCGCCCAGGCCGATACGCAGGCGGCCGATCACCCCTTGCAGCTCGGCCAGCGCCAGCGGCTGGTCAGCCAGTTCGGCTTCGCCCCGTTGCTGGCCGGTGGCCAGCAACTGCGGCACGTCGAAATGGCCGTGGCGCTGGCTGGCCGCCTTGTCGAACAGGCCAACAGTGAAATCCTGCATGGCCTGCGCACGCGCCATTTCCGCCCGCGCCTGGCGCAACTGCCACAGGGCGAAGGACGTGGTCCCCAACAGGGCCAGCGCGGCCAGCCCGGCCAGCGCCACGCCCCAGCGATGGCGGCCCACGTACTTTCGCACCCGGTAACCCACGCCCGGCGGACGCGCCTGGATCGGCTGCCCCTGCAGGTAGCGGCGCAGGTCGCCGGCCAGTGCTTCGGCCGAGCTGTAGCGCTGCTGCGGGTCTTTCTGCAGGGCCTTTTCCAGCAGCACGTCCAGATCGCCACGCAGTCGCTTGGCCTGCCGCAGCAGCGCCCGTCTCGGTGCTCCCGGCTCGGCGGCCAGCCGTTGCAGCAGCGCCGAGGCACGCGGTGCCTGCACATCCAGGATCGAGCGCTCCCATTCCGCGTCACTGTGCCGGCGCAACCGATACGGCTTGTGCCCGGTGACCACCTCGAACAGCACCACGCCCAGCGAATAGACGTCGGTCAGGGTCGTCACCGCCTCGCCACGCACCTGCTCCGGCGCGGCGTAGTGCAGGGTAAACGCGCGGATTTCGGTAGCCGGATGGGCCGCGTTCGGATCGTCGTGGTCGAGCAGCTTGGCGATGCCGAAGTCGAGCAGTTTCACCGTGCCATCGGCGCGTACCAGGATGTTGGAGGGCTTCAGGTCGCGGTGCACCACCAGGTTCGCATGCGCATGGCTGACCACCGCGCAGACCTGCAGCATCAGCTGCAGCCGCGTTTCCAGCGGCGGTTGCAGGCGCCGGCAGTAGTCGCTGATCGGCTCGCCTTCCACGTAATCCAGCGCCAGGTAGGGCTGCCCGTGCTGGTCCACCCCGGCGTCCAGCAGTTGTGCCAGGTGCGGGTGCTGCAGGCGGGCCAGGATCTGCCGCTCGCGGCCGAAGCGCTGGCGCAGGCCCGGATCGGCGACGCCACTGCGCAGCAGCTTCAGCGCGACCTGGCGCTGGTACAGGCCATCGCAGCGCTCGGCCAGCCAGACCTCGCCCATGCCGCCTTCGCCGAGCGGATGCAGCAGCCGATACGGCCCGACCTCGCTTCCGGCGCGGCCTGGCGGTGTAGCGGTCCACAAGGGCTGGGCCATGAACTCGTGGCTGTCGGCCTCCTGCTGCAGCAGGTGTTCCAGCTCGCGGCCCAGCGTCGGGTCCTGCGCGCTCACGCGCTGCAGGCGCAGCTGGCGGGCGGCAGGTGCCAGCTCCAGCAGCTGGTCCAGCCAGGATGACAATTGCTGCCAGCGGGCGGTATCCATGGTGTGGGTGGCGGCGACTCAGTCGCTGCGCATCGCGGCCAGCAGGAACAGCCGCGCTTTCTGCCAGTCGCGGCGGATGCTGCGCTCCGAGCGCTGGCTCAATTCGGCGATCTCCAGTTCGGACAAGCCGGCGAAGTAGCGCAGCTCCACCACCTTGGCCAGGTGCGCATCGACGGCCTGCAGGCGTTCCAATGCAACATCGAGGGCCAGCAGATCCTCGTCCAGGCGCACGCCGCTGCTGCTGTTCTCGGGAATCTCGGCCACCCGCTTGAGGTCGCCACCGCGCTTGCGCGCCAGCCGGTTGCGCGCGTAATCGACGACCACGCTGCGCATCGCCGACGCCGCATAGGCGAAGAAGTGCGCACGGTCCTCGAAGCGCGCCGCACCGCGGCTGCCCAGCAGTTTCAGGTAGGACTCGTGGACCAGCGAGGTCGCATCCAGGGTGCGTCCCTGCTGCCCGGCCAGCTGCCGCCGGGCCATGCTGTGCAGTTCCTGGTACAGGGTGGTCAGCACACGGTCGAGCGCGGCGCGGTCGCCACCGCGCGCAGCATCCAGCCATACGGTGATATCCGGGCCTTCGTCCATCGCCAACGCTCCCCCGCAGCGGATGTCGGCTGGACTATAGCGCTGCACGTGTGCAGCGCATGAAGACGTTCAGCGCTGGCAGCGACTGCACCACACGCTTGCCCGCTGGCCGATCATGGCGTGCTTGAGCGGGCGGCCGCAGCCAGGGCACGGCAGGCCATCGCGGCCATAGACCAGCAGCTCCTGCTCGAAGTAGCCCGGCGCGCCGTCGGGGCTGATGAAATCGCGCAGGGTGGTGCCGCCGCGGGTGATGGCGTAGTCCAGCGTTTCCTTCACTGCCGTGGCCAGCCGCCGATAGCGCTCGCGGGTGACCTTGCCGGCCTCGCGCAGCGGGCTGATCCCCGCCTTGTACAGGCTCTCGGCGGCATAGATGTTGCCCACCCCGACCACCACCGCCTGGTCCATCAGGAAGGTCTTCACCGGCGCGCTGCGGCCGCGGCTGCGGGCGAACAGGTAGTCGCCGTCGAAGGCGTCGTCCAGCGGCTCCGGGCCCAGCCCCTGCAGCAGCGGGTGGATCTCGCCAGCCGGCTGCCAGAGCAGGCTGCCGAAGCGGCGCGGGTCGTTGAAACGCAGCAGGCGGCCGTTGTCCAGGCTGATGTCCACATGGTCATGCGCGCGCAACGGGGTGTCGCCGGGCAGCACGCGCAGGCTGCCGGACATGCCCAGGTGCAGCACGGCGCTGCCGATGGCGGTATCCAGCAGCAGGTACTTGGCACGGCGGCGCACGTCTTCGATGCGCTGGCCGGGCAGCAGCTCGGCCACTTCCGGCGGGATCGGCCAACGCAGGTCGGCGCGGCGCAGGATCACGCCATGGACGCGGCGGCCTTCCAGATGCGGCGCCAGGCCGCGGCGGGTGGTTTCTACTTCGGGCAGTTCAGGCATGGGACGATTCTATGCCCTCCTGCCCTGCGGGCAGCGCGGCCATCACCGCCTGGGTGCAACGCACCCCGGCGGCGTGYCGCCATCAGGCGTCCTGGCCCACTTCGGCCGAGGCCGCGTCGGTGGCCTCTGGCGGCGGCGCCACGGTCGCCGCCGGGGTGCCGTCCGGGAACAGGGTCGGCAGTGTGGCGGCGAAGCTGGCCACGCACGCTTCGGCGTAGCGCTCGGCAGTCTGCCGGGCCAACGCGTAGTCATCGGCCTGCCACGCTTCCAGCGACGCCGAGACCGGTTCGGCAATGCGGCAATGCGCGCCTTCGCCACCGGTCAGGCGCATGGTCGGCAGCTTGCGTCGGTATGGAAAGCCCAGGTCCACGTTCTGGCGCAGTTCGTATTCGGTCCCGGCATTGCCGAGCTCCTTGTAGATCAGGGTGAAGTCCCCCACGGTGACCTGCACCGGCCGCGACTGCTCGGGGATGGCGCCGGGATGGGCGCTGAAGTAGGCCGCCAAGGCCGCGCGTGCCTGCTGCTCCATCGAACTGAAGGCCGGGTTCGGCACGGTGTCCACACGGGTACCTTTCAGCTGGTCCTTCCTGAAACCGCTGCCGCCTATGACACCGGCGAACAGCGATACGGCAGCCTGTGCTGCGATGACCTTGCCGGTGGTGGAACGCTGCACCAGACGCAGCGTCCGGTCGCCGATCGGCTGGCCATCGGCATTGGTCTCCAGTTTGGTACTGGTCGGAACCCGATGTTCCCAGGCAGGTGCTGCCGGTGCGGTATCCGAGGCCTGCTGCGGTTCGGCGTCGGCCGCCACGGCTATAGCCGGCTCGTCGGCCAGTGCCGGTGCAGCCCAGGCGACGCCGCCAAGCAGAATGGCGGTGAGAAGGGTAGGTTTGGCATTCATTGGGGGGGTCTTGGGCATCGGTCAGGTCAGTGCGGGCGATCCCAACGCGCAGCGATCATCGCAACGGCACTGCTCCAACCTCCATGTCCCCACAACCGCGTTCCATCACGGTCGACATGCCAAGCCCGCACTGTCTCTGCTGATCGACCGGTACGCCGGGTTCGAGTCGTAGAGACCATCGGCAGCGCGCCGACGAACTTTAGCCGGGCACGCTACGACTGGCGCCGCTCAGCGCGGCGGTGCAGCCAGTTCCCGTGCATCCAGGAATCCGTCACCGTTGGCGTCCTGCTTGTGGAAGCGCTGCACGATCACCTGCCGCTGCTGTTCGCGGGTGATGGCCCTGCCTTTGCCACCGGGCAGCTCGTCGGCGGTCAGCACGCCATCGCCGTTGCGGTCCATGCGATCGAAGGCATACAGCATCCACTGCAGGTACTCGGCTTCACTGACCTTGCCGTCGCCATCGCTGTCCATGCGCTGCAGATAGCTGGCAGTGTCGCTGACCTGGGCCTGCACGGCAGGTGCGCACACGGCGGCCAGCAGCAATGCCGTCAGCGCAGCCCTCATCCGCCCACCAGGGTGTAGCCCTTCAGTCGCGCGGCATAGGCCTGCAGCGCGGCGATGCCGCTTTCCTCGGCCTCGCGGCACCAGGCCTGCAGTTGACGCAGGCGCTCGGCGGCATCGTGGCCGCGTGCTTCCAGCAGCGTTGCCAGGCGCGCGCGATATTCCACCAGGGTGCGGATGCGCGGGCGCTGGGCGACCCATTCGCTGAGCTGGGCGCGGCTGTCCGGCTTCAACCAGCGGCCGTCGTTGACCAGGCCACGGCGCAGCCGGCGCGGCAGCAACCGGCGCAGCTTGGCACCCGCGTATCGCGCTTCTTCGCGCAATGCCGGCATGAACACGTTGCGCTGGTAGTCGGTCATCGCCTGGAAGCGATGCGACAGCAGTGCCTTCAGGGTATCGGCGTCGGGCACGGCGATGTTCGGGCGCACGTCCATGGCCGGCGCGACACGCAGGACCTTGGCCAGGCGCAATGCCTGCAGCAGGCGGATCGCACTCCAGCCGATGTCGAATTCCCAGCGCCGCATCGCAAAGCGCGCCGAACTGGGGAACGCATGGTGGTTGTTGTGCAGTTCCTCGCCACCAATCCAGAACGCCCACGGCGTCAGGTTGGTGGAGGTGTCGGCCGACTCGTAGTTGCGGTAGCCCCACCAGTGGCCCAGGCCATTGACCACGCCAGCGGCCCAGAACGGGATCCAGGCCATCTGGATCGCCCACAGGGCGATGCCCGGCAGGCCGAACAGCACCGTGTTGATCGCAAACAGCAGCACCGGGCCGAACGTGGCATAGGGGGTGTACAGGCGGCGCTCGATCGCGTCGTCCGGCGTGCCGCGACCGTACTGTTCGATGTCCGCGCGCATGCCGCGCGCTTCGCGGTAGAGTTCCACGCCGCGCCAGAACACCTGGCCGATGCCACGGGTGACCGGGCTGTGCGGGTCGTCCTCGGTTTCCACCTTGGCGTGGTGCTTGCGATGGATCGCCACCCACTCCTTGGTGATCATCGAGGTGGTCAGCCAGGTCCAGAAGCGGAAGAAGTGCGCGACCACCGGGTGGAAGTCCACGCCCCGATGCGCCTGGCTGCGGTGCAGGTAGAGGGTGACCGAGAAGATCGTGAGCTGGGTGAAGACCAGCAGCACCAGGGCCAGCTGCCACCAGCCCAGGCCCAGCACGCCACCGGTCAGCAGGGACATCAGGGCATCAGGCATGGCGGCTCTCCAGAGCGACACAGGTATGGAAGACATCATGGGCGCTTGCGTTGCAAACTGCACCTTGCACCGCTGGATTGGCAGCGCCATTCCGTGGCTTCGTTCACAGTTGGGGACCCGTGTTGTCGAGCCTTGATCCGCGCACCCGCGCCACACCCCCTGCCCCGCCCGCCGGGGACCTGCCGCCCTTGATCGAACTGGACCGCGCCAGCGTGATGCGCGGCCAGGTGAAGGTCCTGCACGCGCTGAGCCTGCGCATCGCCCAGGGCCAGCACACCGCGCTGCTCGGTCCCAATGGCTGTGGCAAGTCCACCTTCATCAAGCTGATCACCCGCGAGCTGTACCCGCTGGCACAGGCCGACGGCACGGTGGTGGTGAAAGTGCTGGGGCAGAGCCGCTGGCAGGTCGACAGGCTGCGTTCGCAGCTGGGCATCGTCACCGGCGACCTCAGCAGCAACCTGGCCGACATGCCTGGGCTGACGGTGGAGCAGGCGGTGCTGTCGGGGTTCTTCGCCAGTTACGTGGTGCCGGCCTTCCGCGAGGTCACCGCGGACATGCGCATCCGGGTCGRCGAGACCCTGGCGATGACCGGCGCATCGGCCCTGCGTGAACGTGCCTATGCCGAGTTGTCGGCCGGCGAGACCCGCCGCGTGCTGATCGCCCGCGCACTGGTCAATCGACCACAGGCGCTGCTGCTGGATGAACCCTCCACCGGGCTGGACCTGGTAGCCCGCCAGCAGTTGATCGCCACCATGCGCGTGCTTGCGCAGCAGGGCATCACCCTGGTGCTGGTCACCCACCACATCGAGGAAGTGATTCCCGAGATCGAGCGCGTGGTGCTGCTGCGCGATGGCCGCGTGGTGGCCGATGGAGCGCGCGCCGAGCTGCTGCGCGACGAACCGCTGTCGGCCGTGTTCGGCGGCGCGATCACGGTGGTGGAACAGGAAGGACGGCTGACCGCGTACGCGGGGTGACACCG
>NZ_JBFRFE010000105.1:0-9228 GCF_052114665.1 Stenotrophomonas sp. 2YAF22
GGCGGTGTCGGATTGCGGGGTGTCAGCCGCATGGATGCGGCTGCCAAGCCCCCATGGATGGGTTTACGGCGTCCCCGCAATCCGACACCACCCCGCCATCCCCCAGGAACCCAGCTGTTGCTGTTGCTTCGGCCCTGGCTTGAAGCCTCTGCAGGTGCCGGGTGCAACCCGGCCGATACCCTCCCGGTGCTAGGCTGTGGCCACCGACAACCACGGAGGCGGGATGGGGGCGATCGTGTTGTTGCCGCTGGGCGTGGACGACGCGGTGCTTGACCGCTGCCTGGCCGCGCTTGATGCCGGTACCGCAGCGGGAACATCGATCTGGCTGGCCGATGACGCGCAGGCCGGGCCACGCGCACAGGCGGTGGTCGAACACTGGCTGGCGCACACCCCGCTGCAGGCCGAATACACCCGCCGCGCCAGGCCACTCGGCGAGGTTGCCCACCTGGACGAAATGCTGCGTGCCTGCGATGGCCTGGACGTCGCGGTGCTGGCCCCGGACAGCGTGCCTGCACCGGGATGGCTGCAGCAGCTGCAGGCCACGTTTGCACGCGACGCGGCCATTGCCACGGCCACGCCGTGGTGCAACGTGGGCGAAACTGCGGCGTGGCCGCGCTTGGGTGAGCTCAACCCCGAACCGGACGACCCAGCGCTGTTGGCCCATGTCTGCGCCGCGCTGCCGACCCTGCATCCTGAACTCCCTTCGGCGGTCACCCACGCCGTGCTGGTGCGCGCCAATGCACGGCGGCGCGCCGGTGGCCTGGATGCAGAAAGTTACCTGGGCTGGAACGCGGCGCTGGTCGATCTGAGCCTGCGCATGGCCGGTCTCGGTTGGCGCAACGTGTTGTGCGAAAACGCCTTCGTCAGCCGTGCCAGTGAAGCGCCCAGCCGCGACGGCGATCTGGAAGCACTGGCCGCGCGCTGGCCAGGCTGGGTACCGCGGCTGGCTGACTTCCTGATGCACGATCCGCTGCACACGCTGCGCCAGGACCTGCAGCACGGCCTGCAGCAGGCGATAATGCCGCGCGGGCAGGGCGACCTGTTCGTCCCGCCATCACCGTTGGAGCCGCCTGTTTGAATTCCGCCATTGCCGCCATCGTCGTCACCTACCAGAGCGGCAGCACCATCGATGCCTGCCTGTCGCGGCTGCGCCAGGCGCAGGACGTGGCCGAGATCCGGGTGGTCGACAATGGATCGCTGGATGACACCCTGGAAGTCGTGCAGCGCCACGCCAGCCACGATCCGCGCGTACGTTTCATCGCCAACCCGGACAATCCCGGTTTCGCCGCGGCCAACAACCAGGGCGTTGCCGATTCACGCAGCCCGTGGCTGGCCTTCATCAATCCGGACCTGATGGTCGAAGTCGATACGCTGGCAGCCCTGCGTGACCGCGCCAATGCGGTGGGCGACAGTCTGCTGGGGGTGGAGCAGGTGGACGAACACGGGCAGGCCGATGACGCGGTGCGGCGCCGTGATCCGGACTTCCTTGCCATGCTGCGCTCGCCCGGTCGTGGCGCGCGGTTGGCTATTGCCCGCGACCCGGCGCAGCCGTTGCAGCAGGTGCCGGCATTGTCCGGTGCGCTGCTGCTGATGCCRCGCGCCCTGTTTGATCGCATCGGCGGCTGGGATGCCGGCTACCGGCTGCACGCCGAAGACCTGGACCTGTGCCGCCGCGTGCGTGAGGCCGGTGGCGTGGTCGCCATCGCCAACGACCTGAAGGTGACCCACGTGCGCGGGGTATCCAGCCGTTCGCGCCCGTTCTTCGTGGAATGGCACAAGCATCGCGGGCTGTGGCGCTATTTCAGCAAGTTCGAGGCGTCGCAGCGGTCGTTGCCGGTGCGGGTGGCAGTGTGGGGGGCGATCTGGGCCCATGCCCTGGTGCAGGTGCCGAGGTTGCTGCGCAGGTCGCTGTAACGCGCTGCCACAGGATCCTCCACGCATGGCGTGGATCTACTGCAGAGCGCGTGAGGGGCCCGCCTCCATCGCGGACCCCGGTTCACCCATACGGGCGCATAATTCCCCCATGCCTATCATCCAGTCCCTGCTCGACACCGACCTGTACAAGTTCACCATGATGCAGGCGGTGCTGCACCAGCACCCCGGCGCGCAGGTTCAATACCGTTTCAAATGCCGCACCCCCGGTATCGAGCTGGCCCGCTACATCGACCAGATCGATGAAGAGATCGACCACCTGTGCAGTCTGCGCTTCAGCCAGGAAGAGCTGGACTACATGCGTGGCCTGCGCTTCGTGAAGCCGGATTTCGCCGACTTCCTCGGCCTGTTCCATCTGGATCGCAAGTACATCCAGCTGCGCGCATCGAAGACCGTACCCGGTGAGATCGAACTGGACATCACCGGCCCGTGGCTGCACACCATCCTGTTCGAAGTGCCGCTGCTGGCGATCATCAACGAAGTCTGGTTCCGCAACACCACCACGGCGGATTTCGCCGAAGGCGAACGCCGCCTGCAGGCCAAGGCCGCGCTGCTGCGCGATACCCCCGGCTTCGAACAGTGCCGCATCGCCGACTACGGCAGCCGCCGCCGCTACTCGCGCGACTGGCATGCCCGCCTGCTGCCGCTGCTGCGCGATGCGCTGGGCCCGCAGCTGGTCGGCACCAGCAACGTGCACTTCGCGCGCCTGTACGGCATGACGCCGCACGGCACCATGGCCCACGAGTACCTGCAGGCGTTCCAGGCACTGGGCCCGCGCCTGCGCGATTCGCAGGTGGCGGCGCTGGAGTCGTGGGCGCGCGAGTACCGCGGCGACCTTGGCATCGCCCTGTCCGACGTGGTCGGGCTGGATGCGTTCCTGCGCGACTTCGACATGTATTTCTGCAAGCTGTTCGACGGCGTGCGCCATGATTCCGGCGACCCGTTCGACTGGGGCGACCGCATGCTGGCCCACTTCCAGCTGCGCCGGGTCGACCCGCGCAGCAAAGTACTGGTGTTCAGCGATGGGCTCGACATCACCAAGGTGATGCGCCTGTACGACTACTTCCGTGGCCGCTGCCAGGTGGCGTTCGGCGTGGGCACCCACCTGACCAACGATCTGGGGCCGACCCCGCTGAACATCGTCATCAAGATGGTCCGCTGCAACGGCCAGCCGGTGGCCAAGCTCAGTGACTCGCCGGGCAAGAGCATGTGCGACGACCCGGGCTACCTGTCCTACCTACGGCAAGTGTTCGAACTGCCTCCTGAAACGGGCCCTAGCGTCACATAGTGACGCTCTGCGTCAGTTGCTTCATCCGGCTTGCTACGCGTCTTTGTGATGCGTATCACATTTACGTGGCCGAACTTCACGAGATCGCTTACGATCCGCGTACAGGATGTTTGCAGGTCTTGAGGGAGTTCTGCGGTGAAGGTTCTTTCTGTTTTCGGTACCCGTCCTGAAGCAATCAAGATGGGGCCGCTGGTAAAGGCGCTGGGTGAGGCGCCGGATATCGAATCCATCGTCTGCACCACAGGCCAGCATCGGGCGATGCTGGACCAGGTGATGTCGCTGTTCGAGATCACCGCCGATCACGATCTTGATGTGATGGTTCCCAACCAGACCCTCAACGGCCTGTGCGCCAAGCTGTTCGAGCGCTTGGATGCGTTGTATGCGCAGGTGCGGCCCGATCGCGTGCTGGTCCACGGTGATACCACCACGGCGATGACCGCTGCAGTCGCTGCCTTCCATCACCGCATTCCGGTGGGGCACGTCGAAGCGGGCCTGCGTACCGGCGACATCACCCGGCCGTGGCCGGAAGAGATGAATCGCCGCGTCATCGATGTCGTCTCTGATTTCCTGTTTGCGCCGACGCCGAGCTCGCGTGCCAACCTTGCACGCGAACATCTGGGCGGCAGGATCCTGGTGACCGGCAACACCGTCATCGACGCCCTGCAGCAGACCGTACAGCAGCTCGATCGCGACCCGGCACTGCGCGCGCGCGCCGATGCGCCCTTCCAGATGCTTGATCCCGAGCGTCGCCTGCTGCTGGTCACCGGCCATCGCCGCGAGAGTTTCGGCCAGGGCTTCCTGGACATCTGCCGCGCACTGGCCGAGCTGGCCCAGCGCGAAGACCTGCAGGTGCTCTATCCGGTGCACCTCAACCCCAACGTGCAGGGCCCGGTGAATGCCGAGCTGGGCCATCTGGGCAACGTGCACCTGGTACCGCCGCAGGATTACCTGAGCTTCGTGCGCCTGATGCAACGCGCCGACGTGATCCTTACCGACTCCGGCGGCGTGCAGGAAGAAGCGCCCGCTCTGGGCAAGCCGGTGCTGGTGATGCGCGATGTCACCGAGCGTCCGGAGGCGGTCGATGCCGGGGTGGTGAAGCTGGTCGGCACCGCGCCGACGCGGATCGTCGATGCCGTCAACGCCGCGCTGGCACAGCCACCCCATTCGACGCATTTCGACCCCGACGCCAGTCCTTATGGTGATGGTCGAGCCAGTGCGCGCATCGTCGCAGCCCTGCGTGGGCATCCACTACCCGAATTCGCCACCGGCCACCGTGCCGGTCTTGCTCCCTCTCCTCTGCAAGAAGTGACGCCATGACCCAGACCGGCCGACGTAGCTTCCTCGTTGTTTCCTCCGTGCTGGCCCTGGCGAGCTCCGCTGCCGCTGCCGCTGCTGACAGCGCTGCCGGCCAGTTCACCGAATGGACCGGGGACAGCACGGTAAGCCGGCAGATGACGCTGCGCCAGCTCGGCTTCCGCCAGCCGCTGGTGCTCAGCGGGCAGGAGAGCCAGCGCGAGGTCTACCTGCCCGTACCAGTGGGCGTGCCGACCCGCGATGCGCAGCTGCAGCTGGATGGCCGCTATGTGCGTGGCCATACCGGGCGCACGTCGGGGCTGTGGTCGGTCGATGGCGATCCGATGGCGGCACGTTCGATCACCGACGCGCAGGGCGACGCCAGCCAGCTGCTGGCCATTGATGGCGAGCCCCGCGAGAACGGCTTCGTCCGTGTCGGCGTGGGCTGGTGGTCGATCGTTTCCGACTACCGCTGCGCGGACCAGAGCGCGCCAGCCAACGTACTGCGGCTGTCGCCGGATTCGCGCTTCAGCTATCGCTTCGATGGACGTGCGGTGGACACCGTGGCCAAGGCCTGGGGCGCACTGCCGCCGCGCGTGCGCCTGCTGGTGGAGGGCAAGGCGCTGCAGGCATCGACCTACGATGCGGCGTGGCGCATCGGTGCAGCATTGCAGACCGGAGGCAAGCAGGTTGATGTGGTCGCACTGCCCAAGGTCGGCGACAGCGTGGACCTGACCGGCATCATCATTCCCGCCAGTCTGCAGGGCGTGCCTGCCTACGCGGCGCTGGCAGCCGGTGAGCGCGCGCACGCAATCAAGGATCTGGCCGAAGTCGGTGCGCTGTTGTCGCTGCGTGACAGCGGCCCACTCGCCGCCGATGTGATGATCGGCAGCGATGCGCTGCGCAACGGCGTGCGGGCGGCACTGGATGCGCTGGCCGTGCAGGTCGGTGCCAGCGGCGCGGATGCCGCCAGCGCCTTCAGCACCTGGCGCGGCGCCGACATGGCGGCATTGGAAAAGCCGATGGCCAATGCCTCGGTGAGCGTGACCACCGTTGCCGGACGGCCGACCCTGGTGGTCGACCCGGCAGCCGGCGGCAAGGTAGCAGGGCTGCTGTCCGAACAGTGGCGCAACTATGCGTTGGGGCGTTCGCTGCAGGTCACGCAGGCGACCGCACCGGCGATGGAAGGGGATCGCGTGCTGCTGAGCCGGCTGGGCAACATCGCCGGCACGCAGGACATCGTCACCCGTGGCGACCGCAGCGCGACCTTCGAACTGGGCGCATTGTCGGCCGATGGCCGGTTGCCGGAAGAGGTGGTGCTGGATGTATCGGCTGCACCCAATGCGGCCGGGCAGGGCGCGGTTGCGACGATCTATTTCAACGACTACCTGCTCGGGGCAAAGGTGCTGTCCACCGATGGCAAGCCGCAGCGGCTGGTTGCCAAGGTGCCCACCTACGCGTTGTCGGCCCGCAATGAAGTGCGGGTCAGCTTCCTGCGGCAGCCGGCGCGGCCTTACTGCCACGATCCAGCCACCGCGTTCCCTGTGTCGATCCTGCCCAGCAGCCACCTGAAACTGGCCAAGCGCACGCTCGGCGCAGACTTCATCGGTGCGGCCAGCCAGTTGGCGCATGCCAATGAAGTGTTCGTGCCGGGTACCTGGCTGCAGGATGCGCCGACCTCGTTGGCCAAGGTCATCGCCATCGCCAGCGCCGTGGGCGCATCGCCGGAAGCAGCCAGCTTCAAGGTTGTGGATGCGGGCACGGCGATCAGCCCGACCAAGCCTTACCTGGCCTTCGCGCTGGCACCGTCCGGTGTCTCGCTGGCGGGCCTGAAGAATGGTCAGCTGCTGATTGCCGGCAAGCCGCAGCCGCTGCTGGACCTGACCGGGTTGGAACACGCCGCTGCAGTGCAGGTGGCCACTGCCGGTGGCCAGACCGGTGTGCTGTACAGCGATCTGGGCACCCGGGGTCCGACGCTCGACACACCGTTCCGCCTGCTGCGTGGCGACCTCGCCGTGATCGACGGCAGTAACGTCGTCCGTGATTTCGACAGCCAGGATCCCTACGGTTCGCGTATCGCCCAGGAGGGCAATCCGCAGTCGAAATGGGAACAGCACATGATATGGCTGCTGTTGCTGGTGGGCATCGTGGTGCTCGCCCTGGCGGCCGCCCGCATCACCCAGATCCGTCGCCGCCGCAAGTCTGCCAGCACCGGGCACTGATCGACCGTGGACGGTCTGTTCTGGAACATCCAGCTGGCCAACTACTACGCTGCCCTGGAGACAGTGGCAGCGGCGGTGGCCGTGCTGATCCTGATTTCCAGCCTTGATGACCTGTTCATCGACGTCTGGTACTGGGTCCGCGAAAGCTGGCGCACGCTGACGGTCAAGAAGCGCCGTGAGTACAAGCCGCTGACCCAGCAGGACCTGCTGCAGCGGCCGGAACAGCCGCTGGCGATCATGGTGCCGGCGTGGATGGAATACGACGTCATCGCGCAGATGGTGGAGAACATGATCGATGTGCTCGACTATCGCGAGTACATCGTATTCGTCGGCACCTATCCCAACGACCAGCAGACCATCGACGAAGTCGAGCGCATGCGCCGGCGCTACAAGCGTCTGCGCCGCGTGGAAGTGCCGCATGACGGCCCCACCAGCAAGGCCGATTGCCTGAACTGGTTGATCCTGTCGATCTTCGACTACGAAAAGCGCCACGACATGGAGTTCGCCGGCGTCATCCTGCACGACAGTGAAGACGTGCTGCACCCGATGGAACTGCGTTTCTTCAACTACCTGCTGCCACGCAAGGACATGATCCAGTTGCCGGTGACCTCGCTGGACCGCGAGTGGTACGAACTGGTGGCGGGCGTGTACATGGATGAGTTCGCCGAATGGCATGCCAAGGACTTGGTGGTCCGCGAGAGCGTGTCCGGCATGGTGCCGTCGGCGGGCGTGGGCACCTGTTTCTCGCGACGTGCGCTGCTGGCGCTGAGCGAGGCCACCGGCAACCAGCCGTTCAATACAGACAGCCTGACCGAAGACTATGACGTCGGCGCACGGTTGGCGACGATGGGAATGCACTCGATCTTCGCCCGCTTCCCGGTGCAGTTCCTGGTACGGCGACCGTCCTGGTTTGGCTGGGGGCCGGTGCGTGAGCGCACCCAGCAGATGGCGCTGTGCGTACGCGAGTATTTTCCCGACAACTTCCGTGCGTCCTACCGGCAGAAGGCGCGCTGGGTACTGGGTATCGGCCTGCAGAGCTGGGAAACGCTGGGCTGGCGCGGCTCGCTGGCGACCAAGTACCTGCTGGCGCGCGATCGCAAAGGCATCATCACCTCCTTTGTCAGCATCATCGCCTACCTGATCTTCCTGCAGCTGCTGCTGTTCTGGCTGCTGAAGATGACCGGTGTGTGGAACCTGCAGTACCCCAGCGTGTTCCAGGCGGGCAGCTGGCAGATGAACGTGGCGCTGCTGACCACCGCTGCCCTGGCCACCCGCGTGGTGCAGCGCTTCTACTTCGTCAACCGGCTGTATGGCTGGGAACACGCGTTGATGTCGATCCCACGCATGGTGGTCGGCAACATGGTCAATTTCATGGCCACCGCGCGCGCATGGCGGATGTTCCTGGCCTATCTGTTTTTCGGCAAGCGCATGGTCTGGGACAAGACCATGCATGATTTCCCCGATGCCGCAGCACTGGTGCAGACCCGCAAGCGCCTGGGTGAACTGCTGACCACCTGGCAGGCCGTCGAGCCCGAGCGCCTGGAACAGGCGCTGCAGCAACAGCAGGGCGGGCGCCAGCAGCCTCTGGGCCGGATCCTGTTGTCGCAGGGCTGGCTGGATGATGAAACGCTGGCCGAGGCGATTGCCTTCCAGGGCGACCTGCAGCGTGCGGTGATCGACGTCGATTATCTGGGCCGGGGCGGGTTCCCGGTCAGCGTCGACGCCTGCGTGCAGTGGCGCATGCTGCCGTTGCCGCCCCTGCAGGAAGGTACCCTGCGGCTGGCCGTGGCCAATCCACTGTCGGAGGCCGCACTGGACCTGTTGAAGCAGGAAACCGGCAACGCCCAGGTCGAGCAGAGCATTGCCCGCGAAAGCGAGATCAACGCCGGCCTGCGCATGATCAGTGGCGCCGAGCTTTGGCGCATCGATACCGTGCCGTTGCTGGGCGACCTGCTGGTGGAAATGCGCCTGATCGACCACGCGCATTTCGAGATCGCACTGGATGAGTACAAGCCCCAGCGTGATGGACGCATCGGCGACTACCTGGTCAAGCGGGGCATCGCCACCGAAGACGCCATCGCCCAGGCGATGGAAGAACAACGCCGCCGCGCGGCGATGCTGCAGTCGCCGCCTCCCGGAGTTGCAACGGTATGAAGACCTCGCTGCTGTCCACCGTCATCGCCGTTGCCCTGGCGGCCGCTGCCCCGGCATACGCGCAGGCCGACGTGCCATTGCCGCTGTCCGGGCCCGCCTACCGCATGGCCGAGCAGGCGTTCGCCGCCTACGAGCGTGGCGATTACAGCACGGCCCTGCGACAGGCCGGCGAAGCATCGCGGCTGCGCCCGGATGTGGTGCGCCTGCGGTTGCTGCAGATCTATTCGCTGCAGAAGCTCGGTCGCAGTGATGAGGCACGCCAGCAGGCGCGGCGTGCGCTGGATGCGGGGCTGAAGGATCCGGCGTTGCCGGGGCTGGCCACCGCGCCGGCGGCCGCTG
>NZ_JBFRFE010000106.1:0-9196 GCF_052114665.1 Stenotrophomonas sp. 2YAF22
ACGGGTAGTGCCGGCCGCTGGCCGGCAACTGCGGCATCCCTGCGAAGATCGTGAGGTTGCCGGCCAGCGGCCGGCACTACCGTTTGCCGATCAGGCGGCGTCCGGCAACCGGAAGAACGCACGCGTGGCAGCCGTGGCGTTTGCCGCCGTGGTCTGCACATCCTCGCCACGGTCCCGCGCCAGCTCTTCCACGATGTGCGACAGGAACACCGGTTCGTTGCGGCGGTCCTTCGGCATCGGCTTCAAGGTGCGCGGCAGCAGGTACGGTGCGTCGGTCTCGATCATCAACCGGTTGGCCGGAATGTTCTTCACCAGCTCGCGCAGGTGACCGCCACGGCGCTCGTCGCACAGCCAGCCGGTGATGCCGATGTACCAGTCCTGGTCGAGATAATCGAACAGCTCCTGGCGCTCGCCGGTGAAGCAGTGCACCACGGCCGGACCGATGCGGCCTTCGAAGTTCTTCATCTGTGCCATGAAATCGGCATGCGCGTCGCGCTGGTGCAGGAACAACGGCTTGCCATTGTCTGCAGCCAGCTGCAGCTGGCGCTCGAACGCGCGATGCTGCGCCGGGCGCGGCGAGAAATCACGGAAGTAGTCCAGCCCGCACTCACCCACCGCCACCACTTCGGCATGGGCGTGCAGCGCGCGCATCTCCGCATCGCACTCGTCGGTGTACTCCACCGCATGGTGCGGGTGCACGCCGGCGGTGGCGTACAGGAAGCCCGGGTGCTGCTGCGCCAGCTGCAGGGCCAGTGGCGAATGCTCGCGGCTGGCACCGGTGATGATCATCTGCACCACACCGGCCTGGCGTGCGCGGTCCAGTACGGCGTCGCGGTCGCGGTCGAAGGAGTCGTGGGTCAGGTTGGCGCCGATATCGATCAGATGCATGGGGGCAGCAGAGGCAGGAAAACCCGCGCATTGTACCCGTGCCCGCCATGGCACCTTATCCTTTGCAGATGAACGCCCCGCAATTCCCCATCTCTTCGCTGCTGCCGCAGATCCAGCAGCACCTGGCCGTGCACCCGCGGCTGGTGCTGGAAGCSCCKCCCGGCGCCGGCAAGACCACCCAGGTGCCGYTGGCGCTGCTYGATSMGCCGTGGCTGCAGGGCCGCAGGATCATCCTGCTGGAACCCCGCCGGGTGGCCGCGCGCAGTGCCGCGATGTTCATGGCGCGCCAGCTCGGTGAGGAGGTCGGCGGCATCGTCGGCTACCGCATCCGCTTCGAGAACAAGGTATCGGCGCGCACGCGCATCGAGGTCGTCACCGAGGGCATCCTGACCCGGATGCTGCAGGACGATCCAATGCTGGAAACCGTTGGCGCGATCCTGTTCGATGAATTCCACGAGCGCCACCTCAGTGGCGACCTGGGCCTGGCGCTGGCGCTGGACGTGCAGTCGCAGCTGCGCGATGACCTGCGGTTGCTGGTGATGTCGGCGACGCTCGATGGTGAACGCCTGGCACGCTTCCTCGATGCACCACGAGTGAGCAGCGAAGGCCGCAGCTATCCGGTGGCGATCAGCCACTTCCCTGCCCGGCGTGACGAGGCGCTGGAACTGCAGGTGCGGCGCGCGGTACAGCAGGCGCTGGCCGAGCACCCCGGTGACCTGCTGGTGTTCCTGCCCGGCCAACGTGAGATCGCACGCGTGCAGGCAGGCCTGCAGGACAGCCTTGCTGGCGCTGCGGTGGACGTACTGGCCCTGCACGGTGAACTGCCGGTGGAACAGCAGGCGCGCGTGCTGCAGGCCGCCAGCGACGGCCGCCGCCGTGTGGTGCTGGCCACCAACGTCGCCGAATCCTCGGTGACCCTGCCCGGCGTGCGCGTGGTGATCGACAGCGGCCAGGCGCGCGAGCCCCGCTACGACCCCAACAGTGGATTCACCCGCTTGGACGTGGTCGCCATTGCGCAGGCCTCGGCCGACCAGCGTGCCGGCCGTGCCGGGCGCGTGGCCGAGGGCGTGGCCTGGCGGCTGTGGCCGCAGTCGCAGCGGCTGGAACCGCAGCGTCGCGCCGAGATCGACCAGGTTGAACTGGCCGGCCTTGCGCTGGAACTGGCCGCCTGGGGCAGCAGTGACCTGCGTTTCCTTGACCCGCCACCGACTGGGCCGATGGCCGCCGCACGCGAACTGCTGCAGCGCCTGGGCGCGTTGTCCAGCAGCGGCGCGATCACTGCACTCGGCCGCCGCGTACTGGCGCTGGGCACCCATCCGCGGATGGCCGCGATGCTGCTGGCCGCAGCTGATGCCCGCGCGCAGGCGTTGGCCGCCGATCTGGCGGCATTGCTGGAAGCTCGTGACCCATTGCGCCAGGGCGGTGATGCACTGGCCGCACGCTGGCGCGCACTGGCGGCCTTCCGCAACGGCCGTGCGCCGGCCGATGCCAATCGCAGTGGCCTGGCCGCAATCGATGCCGCTGCCAAACAGTGGCGCCGTCGCCTGCGTTGTGACGCTACACCGCCCGCCAGCATCGAGGCCCACGAACTGGGCGACCTGCTGGCCCATGCCTTCCCCGACCGCATTGCCTTCCAGCATCCGAACGACCCGCTGCGTTACCTGCTGGCCAACGGCCGCAGCGCCCGCCTGCATGAACTGAGCGACCTGCGGGGCGAACCGTGGCTGGTGGCCAGCGAGCTGCGCTTCGAAGCGCGCGACGCGCTGCTGCTACGCGCCGCACCGGTGGATGAAACCTATCTGCGCAGGAACTGGCCCGACCGCTTCGTGACCGAAGACGCGGTGCGCTGGGATGACACACGCCGCGCCCTGGTCGCGCTGCGCGAAACACGCTTCGACCGCATCGTGATGGACAGCCGTTCGGCTGGCCGGGTTGATCCGCAGCTGGCGGCGCAGGCGCTGACCGACGCCGTTGCCGAGCTCGGCCTGCAGGTGTTGCCATGGACCGAGGGTCTGCGCCAGTGGCAGGCGCGGGTTGAATCGCTGCGGCGCTGGATGCCCGAGCTGGGCCTGCCCGACTGCAGTGACGCCGCATTGCTGGCCAACCGTGCGCAATGGCTGCAGCCGGCATTCGCTGGCAGGACACGTCTGGATGCGCTGGACGAGACCAGTTTCGGCGAAGCGCTGAAGTCGCCACTGGAGTGGTCGCAGCGGCAGCTGGTCGAGCGCCACGCGCCCACCCGGATCACCGTACCGTCAGGGCTGGAACGGCCGATCACCTATGCGCTGGATGGCGAAAGCGGCGAGCCGCTGCCGCCGGTGCTGGCGGTGAAGCTGCAGGAGTTGTTCGGGCTGGCCGACACGCCGCGTATCGCCGATGGCCGGGTGCCGCTGACCCTGCACCTGCTGTCACCGGGCGGCCGGCCATTGCAGGTGACCCAGGATCTGCGCAATTTCTGGGAGAACACCTACGCCGAGGTGAAGAAGGAGATGAAGGGCCGTTACCCGCGCCACCCGTGGCCGGACGACCCATGGACGGCTACGGCAACGCACCGGGCCAAGCCGCGCGGGACGTAATGCGCGCCGACACCCCGCCCGTTCCTGAATGGCTGCGGTAGAGTCACACCACGCGCCCGCCTGACTGACATACCGTTTACGGGCAACAGGCGACACTGGACTTCGACCCGAGGCAAGGACACCCCCGCATGAGCAAGCTGACCGTAATCACCGACCGCGCCCTGGAGCGCGCCCTCGACCTGGCCCATACCRCAGGCGATGGCCTGAAGAGCGCGGGCGGCAGCCTGCGTCACCTCGGCCCGCAGCCCAGCGACTGGATCAAGACCGGCGCCGCCCTTGGCGCGGTGAAGACCGGCGGCAAGGTCGCCACCAAGTTCGCCCGCCGCAATCCGGCGGTGACCATCGCGGCAGCTGCCGTGGGTGTAGGCCTGCTGGGCTATGCGCTGTACCGCAAGCAGCAGAAGAAGAAGGCGGCCAATGGCCATGTGGTCAACGGCCAGGCCCAGCGCATCAACGCGCGCGATCGCCGCAACGACACCGTGGTCGACGAGCACAGCGATATCGGCAGCGACGCCTGATTGACCGGGGTCGGATCCCTTCCGCAGGAAGGGCTCTGACCCCATGTCGCTGCACGAGGGTCGGACGCCGCAAGGCCTCCGGCCTTTTTTTCAGCCGATCTGCCGCCACTGCCCGGGCTGCAGGTCATCCAGCCGGTACGGCCCCATTGCAGCGCGTACCAGCCGCAGCGTCGGCAGGTTCACCGCAGCGGTCATCCGCCGCACCTGGCGGTTGCGCCCTTCGCGGATCGTGATCGCCAGCCAGCTGTCGGGCACCGTCTTGCGGAAGCGCACCGGCGGATCGCGCGGCCACAGTTCAGGCGCAGGATCGAGGCGCTCGATTTTCGCCGGCAGCGTCGGCCCGTCATTGAGCACCACGCCATCGCGCAGCTGCTGCAGCTGCCCGTCGCTGGGCGTGCCTTCCACCTGCACCCAGTAGAGCTTATCCGCCTTGTGTTTCGGGTCGGTCAATTTGTGCGCCAGCGTACCGTTGTCGGTCAGCAGCAGCAGGCCTTCGCTGTCATGGTCGAGGCGGCCGGCAGCGTAGACGCGCGGCGGCAAACCGAAGCCGGCCAATGTCGGCCGCGGCGGCACGCTGCGGTCGGTGAACTGGCAAAGCACGTTGAACGGCTTGTTGAAGGCAATCAGCATCGCGGGGACGACAGGCAGTGGTGACGCATTGTCCCATTCGGCGTGTCAGCCGAACACCTGCCATTTCAACAGGAAGGACACCAGCACCAGGGCGATGCCGCAGGCACTGACGATGTTCGCCCGGCGCCGTCCAGCGGCCTGCGCGGGCAGGGCCTGCCTGGCGGCGCGCTGCTCCAGCACGATGCCCAGCGCCAGCAGTCCGAAACCTGCAGCACCCGCCAGGTCATAGGCATTGCCGCCGTAGAAGATGTAGTCGATCAGGCGGATCGCCACCAGCACCGCGACAATGACCAGCAACAGCTTTTTCACGATTCCGCTCCATGGAAGTGCGGTCGGGTGGCGCCGGGCATCCGCCGACGCCACCGCTGCGATGCGTTACGGCTTCACGAAACGCAGGGTCATGCGGTCACTTTCACCGATGGCCTGGTACTTGGCGTCATCCGCCTTGTCATGCTGGTTGGTCGGCGGCAGGGTCCACACGCCATTCGGATGATCCTTGGTATCGCGCGGGTTGGCATTGACCTCGGTGCGCGCGTCGAGCTTGAAACCGGCGGCCTCGGCCATCGCGATCACCTGCTGCTGGCCCACATAACCGGTGTCGTCAGCGTCGGCCACGTCGGCCTTGGCGCGGTGCTCGACCACGCCGAGCACGCCACCCGGCTTGAGCACGTTGAAGAAGCCCTGGAACATGCCCTGCGCCTGGCCGGCCTTGCGCCAGTTGTGCACGTTGCGGAAGGTCAGCACCACATCGGCCGAGTTGGCTGCACCGAACACCGGCTTGGCCGGGTCGTAGGCAACCACTGCGGTTTTGTCGAACTGTGCCGGTGCGGCGGCGTACTTCTTTTCCAGGCTGTCGCGGCTGCGCTGCTGGTAGTCGCGGCCGCGACCTTCAGCCACGGCCTGCGGATCGACCACCGCAGCGATGTAATGACCCTTGTCGCGCAGCAGCGGCGCCAGGATCTCCGAGTACCAGCCATTGCCCGGGGTGATCTCGATGACGGTCTTTTCCGGCGCGACGCCAAAGAAGCCCAAGGTCTGCGCAGGATGACGGAAACCGTCGCGCTTGACGTTGGCGGGGTCGCGGGTCGAGGCCTTCACCGCGGCATCGATCGCGGGCGACACCTGGATCTTTGCCGGTGCGACCGTGGCCGGCGCGGCGAATGCGGGAACGGCAACCAGCAGCGCCGAAGCAAGCAGCAGGCGGCAACCACGCAGGGATGAGGCAGCAATCATCGGGGCGACTCCAGCGGAAGATGCGGCGAGACTAGCAGCCGCCGCGCCGCAGGTGTTCACAAAACGTTAGCCGCGTGCGCGGTGCGGAACACAGTTTTGTGGTCAGCGCCGCAGCGCGGTCACACATCGCGTTCTATCCTGAAGGACTTCCCCCAAGGAGTCCGTGCCCATGACGGCAAACCGCGAACTGGGCCGTTCAGGCCTGCATGTAGCTCCGCTCGCCTTCGGTGGCAACGTGTTCGGCTGGAGCGCTGATGAGAAGGCCAGCTTCGCCCTGCTGGATGCCTTCGTCGATGCCGGCTTCAACCTGGTCGACACCGCCGACGTGTACTCGGCGTGGGTGCCGGGCAACCAGGGTGGCGAGTCGGAGACGCTGCTGGGCAAGTGGTTCGCGCGCAGCGGCAAGCGCGACAAGGTGGTGCTGGCGACCAAGGTGGCCAAATGGGCCGAGCGCCCCGGCCTCACCCCGGACAACATTAATGCGGCGGTGGAGGATTCGCTGCGTCGCCTGCAGACCGAGGTGATCGATCTGTACCAGGCTCACGAGGACGATGAATCCACGCCGCTGGAAGCGACCCTGGCCGCGTTCGGTCGCCTGATCGAGGCGGGCAAGGTGCGCGCGATCGGCGCGTCCAACTACAGCGCCACGCGTCTGGCCGATGCCTTGAAGGTCTCCACCGACTACGGGCTGCCGCGCTATGAAACCCTGCAGCCGGAGTACAACCTGTACGACCGCGCCGGCTACGAGAAGGAACTGGAACCGCTGGTGCAGCGCGAGCAGATCGGCGTGATCAACTACTACGCACTGGCCAGCGGCTTCCTCAGTGGCAAGTACCGCACGCCGGACGATGCCGGCAAGAGTTCCGCGCGCGGCGCCACCGTGGTCAAGCGTTACCTGAACCCGCGCGGCCTGCGCATTCTGCAAGCACTGGATGACGTGGCCAGCAAGCACAACGCTACTGCCGCGCAGATCGCACTGGCATGGCAGATCGCACGGCCGTCGATCACCGCACCGATCGTCAGTGCCACCAGCGTGGAGCAGCTGCACGACCTGCTGGCGGCGGCGAACGTGGCGTTGAGCGTGCAGGATGTGGCGCAGCTGGACGCGGCCAGCGTGGAAGGTTGAAGGCGGAGGGTGCCGGCCAACGTCGGCACCCTTCAACGGATCCGCGCCATGCGTGGATGCTTTGCCTCAGCGCGGCAGGCTGTCCTCGGCCACCAGCGCATGGTGCATGCCGATGCCCGCGCGCACGCCTTCTGCCATGGCCAGGGTGATGTTGCCGACCGTGGTCGCATCACCGGCGGCGTACACGTTCGGCACCGAGGTCTGTTTCATCATGTCCACCTCGGCCAGCACGCCCAGCGGACTCTCCACCAGCGCGCAACCCAGCTGCTGCACCAGCGGCGTGGCCATCTGCTGCATGGCCGGCACGAACAGCGCACGCTGGGCAACACGGCGACCGTCGGCAAGTTCCACTTCCAGCCACGTCGGCTGCTCGCCGTGCACACCTACCACCGGCGTGGTTTCCACCTGCACGCCGCGTTGCTGCATGGCGGCCAGCTCCTCGTCGCTGATCGGCAAGCCCTGGCTGAAGAAGGTGACGTTGCCCCAGTCGGCGAACAGCGGCGCCTTGCCGGCCGACATCGGATGGCCGCCGAGCAGGCCGATCGAACCGCCACCCACTTCATAACCATGGCAGTACGGGCAGTGCAGCACGGTGCTGCCCCAGCGCTCGGCCAGGCCGGGCAGATCGGGCAGCTGGTCGGCGATACCGGTGGCCAGCAGCAGCTTGCGTGCGGTCAGTACCTGGCCGTCTGCCGTACGCACCTCCACACCTTCGGTGCGGAGCGTGGCCTGCACCGCTTCGGCATTCAGCCAACGCACGGTCGGGTAGTCCAGCAGTTGCTGGCGCGCGTTCTTCAACAACTCGGCGCCACTGACGCCGTCCAGGCCCAGCACGCCGTGCGAATGGCTGGCGAAACGGTTTCGCGGCGAACCCGCATCGATGATCGTGACCGGCCGGCGCGCACGCGCCAGGATCAGTGCGGCGGCGATGCCGGCGTAGCTGCCGCCGACGATGAGGACATCAGGATTCATGGTGACCTTCCAGGGAACGGTGATGGGCAAGATGGCGGGCGAAGTCGGCGCCAAGCTGGTCGAGGGTGGTTGCCTGCAGCCGCTGCTCGAGCAGGCGCTGCGCTTCGCGGGCACTCTCCAGCAGGGCCTGGTTGACCAGCTGCTGGATCGGGCAGCCGCCCCTGCCTTCACGGGTACCGACCTGGACCATCGGCGGCGCGCCGATGGCCTGGTAGACGTCGTGCAGGGTGATCGTCGCCGCATCGCGGGCGAGCTGGCTGCCGCCACCGTGGCCGCGCGTGCTGCGTACCAGGCCGGCCTTGTGCATCTGCGCCAGCAGGCGGCGGATCACCACCGGATGGGTCGGCAGGCAGGTCGCCAGCTGTTCGGAGGTTCGCGGCCCGTGCTGGCCGACCAGATGGGCCATCACGTGCAGGGCGTCGGAAAGCGGATTCGCGGATTTCATGCAACAACAATAGTTACATTTAAACCACCTGTCGAGGGTCTTCTTTCGTTCCATATGGACACATTTGTCCAATGAAACACATTCTTCACATCACTAAACAGAACGGCAATGTGACACGCATCGCACTTCAGAGCGCTAAAGGACGGTCGATACCGCATCGCACCCCTTCCGAGATCTCGTCCCATGAAAGCCTCTTCCCATGCGCCGCGGCTGCAGTCGAAGCTGCTCGGTGCCGTTTCTGTTGGTCTGGCTGTTGTCCTGGTATGCGCCCTGGCGGGCTTGGCGTCGGCCTGGTTGAAGCTGTCCACCGAAGTCCCCCCGGAGGTTGCCCACAGCCGCGACGCCGAGCGCCTGCAACGCGAATTCCGCGGGCAGGTACAGGAGTGGAAGAACGTGCTGCTGCGCGGCCACGATGACGCGCTGCGCCAGCATCACCTGCAGGCCTTCGACAACGAAGGCCGCGTCGTTGCCGAACTGGCCACGGGCCTGGCCGCCAGCCCCGATGCGCGCACGCGCGAACTGGCGCAGGCGTTTTCCGGCCTGCACGCACAGTTGCAGCAGGACTACCACGCCGCACTGCAGGCCTTCGCTGACGCCAGCTACGACCCGGCGGTTGGCGATTCCCTGGTGCGCGGCAAGGACCGTCCGGTGGCCAGTGCGCTGKATGCCCTGAGCGTGCGTGCCACCGAGGTAGCCGAGGCTGCAGTGACCGCGCGTTCGCAGGATTCCCGACAGGTGCTGGTGGTGTGCGCCGCGCTGACCATCGGCGCCGCCGTGCTGCTGCTGATCGCCCTTGGCTGGTGGCTGC
>NZ_JBFRFE010000107.1:0-9104 GCF_052114665.1 Stenotrophomonas sp. 2YAF22
GCACCGATACAGATGCAAGCACATACAGGGTTGCGGAGCCAAAAACATATGCCAGCGGTGGCTTGGCGAGCAGGCTGAGGGCTCGAACTGGACTGAGGCGACTTCTGACCTTCCAGGCCAAAGTACCAAAGATCAGCGAACCCCAGATCAGAAGGGCGATCTCGCGGTTGTCCAAGTCCATCGCTGTCCAATGAGAATCGCTAGGCGGGCTCCGGGGTAATCTTATCGTGCCTTCGCCGCTGCCCCACTCTTGTCTGCTAGCGGATGCCTGGAAGCGCGAGCACTCATGAAGGCGGTGCTTCTGATCGTGTCAGAGAATTCCTACCCCGCATTTTTTTGCGTGGCTGGTGGAGGTTTCTGCTCCCGCGCGGCATGATAGAAGAAAGGGAAAGGAAACCTGCTCAATCGAGACTTGGGTGCCTACCCCCTCTACTTCCAGATTGCAGGGGATATCGATGGCTTACACCGCTGAGATCAGCAGAACCAGTCCGACCGCGTTCCTTTTCCTCGTCGATCAGTCCGGCTCGATGCAGGACACGATGGAGAACGGCAAGTCCAAGGCGCAGTTCGTCGCAGATGTGCTCAACCGCACCCTTGCCACCTTGATCACGCGATGCACCAAGTCGGAAGGCACGCGCGACTACTTCGAGGTCGGCGTCCTGGGCTATTCCGGGTCTTCAGCGGGAAATGGCCTTAGTGGTGGGCTGGCATCGACGGTCCTCCATCCGATCTCCCAGATCGAAGCCAATCCTCTGCGTGTGGAAAGCCGCACCAAGAGGGTGGATGACGGCGCCGGCGGTCTGGTGGATCAGTCCATCAAGTTCCCCGTATGGTTTGAGGCCAAGGCCTCGGGCGGAACCCCGATGTGCAATGCAATCACCACAGCGGCCGGAGAGCTGGTCGCCTGGTGCGATGCGCATCCGGACAGCTATCCGCCTACCGTGCTTCACGTCACCGATGGCGAGTCCACCGACGGTGATCCGGAATCCCTTGCCCAGCAGCTGCAGCAGATCAGCACCAACGACGGCAACGTGCTGCTGTTCAACCTGCACGTGAGCACCAGCGGCGGTGATCCGGTCAAGTTCCCGAGCTCTGATGCGGGCCTGAGCGACGCGTACGCCAAGCTGCTGTTCCGCATGTCCAGTGCGCTGCCTCCCCACCTGCAGAAGGTCGCGGAGGAAAAGGGCATCAAGGCAACGATGGAGTCCAAGGGCTTCGTGTTCAACGGTGAGATCGCCGAGATCGTGGACTTCTTCGATATCGGTACGAGGGCTGCGCAGCTGCGCTGACCATGGCTCTGACCGTTCTCTTCGAAGGGACGGTGGCTAAGCACGTTGAGTCACCGGATGACAATGAGGACGCCTACCGCTTGGCCCCTGAGAGGGGGCGGGTGGTGCTGTCGGACGGTGCGTCCGAGTCCTTCGACGCCCGAAATTGGGCGCGTTTGCTCGTTGAGCGCATCGCAGACGAAGAGCTGTCTATGGATGCGGTCACTGCGTGCGCGCGCTCATACGAAGCGATGCACGATCCGGAGACTCTTTCCTGGTCAAAGGCTGCGGCCTATGAGCGGGGGAGCTTTGCCACGCTGCTGGTCGCGCAGGATCTGCCCGAGGCCAATGCCGTTCAAATCACCGCGGTTGGTGACAGCTTGGCCGTGTGGCTGGACGGTGATCAGTGGGTGACCTCAGCCCCTTATGAGTGCTCGGGCCAGTTCCAGGAGAAGCCTTCGTTGCTGGCCACCCGGCTGGAGTTGAATGAGCCAGGTGATCATCTCTGGAGCATCCGCGAGTGGACGTATGAACCGCAGGGACATCGGTTCCTGCTCTGCATGACCGATGCGCTTGGTGCTTGGCTTCTCGCTCACCAGGAGCGGGGGGATGGCTCGGCACTGGAGCTGCTGCGTGGCATACGCGATGTTCAAGAGCTCACCGAGCTGGTTGAGAACGAGCGGGCTGCGGGGCGCATGCGTCGAGACGATTCCACGCTGATCATTGCGTCTGCAACTCAGTCTTGAGGCGTACCGGACGATGGCTTACCCATCTTTGGAGCAGTACAACGAGGCGTTGCAGTCACCGCAGTTGGTGCTGCTGGACCCGGAGCTCAAGCGCGGCACCCTGAGAACCACCGGGCTGGGATTGCCTCTGGCGCTATGCGGCGGCTTCGCCTTGACCTATGCGGTGACGGTTGGTGCGCAGAAGTACGCGCTGCGCTGTTTCCACAAGGAATCCCGGGAGCTGGAACGGCGCTACCAGGCAATCTCGACACGGCTGGATCAGCTCAAGAGCCCGTACTTCCTGCCATTTGAGTTCAACCCTGCCGGGATCCGGATTCAGGGCAGCACGTACCCCACCGTCAAGATGGCCTGGGCCAGCGGCAGCACGCTGGCCGAGTTCCTTGAGGCCAAGCACGCCAACAAGGCGGCGCTCCAGAATCTGCGAGTCGCACTGACCTCATTGGCCAGCTACCTGGAGCAGAACAATCTCGCTCACGGGGACATTCAGCCCGAGAATCTGATGGTCAGTGCGGACGGCACCAAGGTGCAGCTGATCGACTATGACGGTCTCTATGTCGAGTCGCTCAAGGGTGCCAAGGCGACCGAACTGGGGCAGCTCAACTTTCAGCACCCCCAGCGGTCGGCCAATGACTTTGGTCCCACGCTGGATCGGTTCTCGTTTCTCACGCTCGATGTAGCTCTTCAGGTTCTGATTGCTGCTCCCGGGACCTGGGCATCTTCACGCTCTGAGCCCAGCGCGGTTGTGTTCCGTCGAAACGACTTCCTCGACCCCGCACAGTCGAGCGTGTTTCAGGGTGCGGTGGCCCTTTCCGGCGTCAAGGCGCATGTAGAGAACCTAGCCAAGGTTGCTGCGGGAGCGTTCTCGGCCGTCCCGTCCCTGACCGATTTCCTCCAGGGCAAGGGAGTTCCTGCAGGCCCGATCGCCATACGAACCGCTGCCCAAGTCCTTACGTACCAAGGGCCATACGTGGTGGCTGACGCCGCCAACTACAGCCAAGTTCTTCAGATGGTTGGAAGTCGCGTCGAGCTCGTTGGTCGGGTATACGCCGTGACGCATCAACGCACCAGCAGCGGCAAGCCCTACATCTTTGTGAACTTTGCAGATTGGCGGGGCCAGGCGGTCAAGCTGTCCATCTGGTCAGAGGGCATCGATGCCATCAGGCCCAATCTACCCGACGCCTCATGGGTTGGGCGCTGGCTATCGGTCTCTGGCCTCATCGATCCGCCCTTTAGCAAGGGATCCCGTTCAGGCCGCTACACGCACCTGTCGATCACCATCAGCGCATCTGGACAGATCCAGGCGCTGGCGGAGAAGGATGCGAAGTACCGCTTGCAGGTTGCAGGCAAGGCTGCAGGCACTGCTGCGCCAACGGTGAGCAGCCGCAATGCAGGCATCCTGATAGATATGGGAGTGGCAGCGACAAAGCCAGCAGTCTCGGTCACTCCATCGATTCCGCCAGCGCCTCCTCAAAGTCGCAATCAGTCCATTCTGGGGAGCATGCAGCAGTCTGCGAATCAGCCTTCTACCCCACAGAGTCGATCACCCATTTCGAGTACGCCTCAGCTAGGCTCCACCTCGTCGAACAAGGGGTGCTGGTCGGTAGTGATCATCGGCATGTTCTTCCTGCTGGCACTAAGGGCGTGTGCTGGGTAAGAGAGTCCCAACCTCGCTGTGGCCTACCCGTCGATGCCAGCGGCACCCTGAGTAGGTACGCTACCCTCCAATGGTCCACTTGGTCCCGGAGAACACACGAGCCCGAGGATCAGCATATCCAGTCTGCCGTTCATGAATTGAGGGATCTAGCATGGCCACACCTACTAAAATCCGGAGTCTGAGATGAGCAATCCTCGCGATGTAGCTGAAGAGATCGAGGCGTCGGAAGAGGCGCCCGAAGGTCCAGCAATTGATTCACCAGTAGCGAGCGACGAGGACGTAGACAACCAGCTCGGCAGCCAGCCCTTCCGAGTCGTGTACCAAACCAACAACTTCCTGCTCCCGCAGATTCGAGACCTCATTGTCGACGGTGACGACGTCAACCTTCGTCCAGAGTACCAACGACGGTTGCGATGGTCGGCCGTTCAGAAGTCGCTCCTAATAGAATCACTATTGCTAAATGTGCCGGTTCCACCAGTCTTCTTCTACGAAAACGATTTGGCGCGATATGAGGTGATGGATGGGCAGCAGCGGTTGAATGCAATCAAGGAGTTCCTGAGCAATGGCCTTGTTCTCCGTGGCTTGCAGATCATTCCCGCATTGAACGGGCGTTCCTATGCCCAGCTTCCGCCGAAGGTAAAGCGCGGCCTTGACCGATCTTCCATCTCCGCAATCGTTCTACTTCAGGAGTCTAAGAGCCGAATTCAGAAGTCAGGCTCAGCCAAATTCTATGAACTCAGAAGGTTCGTATTCGAGCGACTCAATACTGGCGGGAAGCGCCTAAGTGCTCAGGAGGTTAGGAATGCTATTTACGAAGGTCATTTCAATTCACTTATCGTAGAGCTTTCTCGCGACCCAACCTTCACGCRCATCTGGGATATCCCGCCCTATACGAAGTCTGATCCCAGCGAATATTATGAGGAGCCTGCGCGTCAGCGGAACACTCTTTACAAGACAATGGGGGATTGCCAACTCGTTCTTCGCTTTTTTGCGCTAAACGATGACTCTTATATCCAAGGCTCAATGAAGTCCATCCTTGATCGCTGCATGGAGAGAAATGCAGATTGCACGCCGGCGGCGAGGGAAGTGATGAAAACCCAGTTCCTCTCGCGGCTAAATTTTGCTGACGAGCTGTTCGACGGGAAACCTTTCTCGATGTCCGATCCTGGTGCGCCGGAGATGTACCGCCCGGTCGCTGGCATCTACGATGGCGTGATGGTTGCTATTGACGAGTTGTGGGAAAGTCGTGGGGGGCTGTTAGCACGAAAGGAGGATATACAGGCGGCATACGTTAGAGTGATTGCCGCTCGCCGAGAAGGTGGCGAGCTCACTGGTGCCGCAAACACCTCGGCAGATATCCGTAAGAGGATTGGCATCTTCCGCGAACTTTTCGAGCGCTTCGTCTGATGCCAGCGGCCGACCTCGATTTCGCGCTGGTGGAATTTAAGGAGCGTACTAAGCAGATACGCCATATAATGGCTCTCGTTGAGTCTGCAGGTCACTCCTCCGCTACGCTAACGACCCCTAGAGTCGGTATCAATCTCAGTGAAGTCGCCGCCAGTACGAGTAATACGGCGAATTCCATGTCTTTGATATTCTTGGCGTCTGCGTTTGAGGAATTTGTCCGTGAGCAGGCCATCCAGTGCGGCAACCAGCTCGCTGAAAACTATGCAGAGATGCCGACGAAAAGCAAGAACACCATAAGAGATTCGTACTGGTCGGTGTCTCGTGACAGGTTCAAGTTCACAAGGTCGATTCTACTCAAAAATACTCCGGATCCACTCCTGCTGGCGAGAGTAAAATTAGCCCTTTCAGCAATGCAGGGATTCGTAATTGACGATGATGCTAGCAAGCTGGACAGCCAAGCTTTTGGGCACCACTCCAATAATTTTAGACCAGCGATCGTTGTAGAGATCTTCGGGAGATTTGCGATCAGGGGTCTTATGGATCAGCTCGGAGAGAACACCAGGCTGAAGAATTATTTTGGAGTCAGCACTAAGAAAGAATGTTCGGAGAAGCTGATCGCTAAGTGGAATGAATTCTACGACCGACGTAATGAGACTGTGCATTCATTGAGCGGGAAAACGGGATTCGCGGTCGACGCCATCATCTCCTATATTGAGCTGTTCGAGCTGACGGCGGAGGCTCTAAGGGCTGTCCTCGCCAAGACACTCAAATCTTGGTCGTGATTATGGGTTGCGGCTTTAAGTGGATGGAATTTGAAAGTCGCTGTATGCCCGAAAATGGATGCTGGGTGCGCGAAATTGCAGCAAGTTCCGCGCGTCGATAGGGGGGGCAGCATCAGGGCCGGGCTCTAGGCCTTAGCCTCTACTCAGGAGGATGGGCATGGGTTCGAATATATTAAGGCGTAGCAGGTACTTTGAGAGAATGGAGCGAGAGGATGGGATCGAATGGAGGCGTGCTTGGTCAATTTTCAGTCGTCTTTTCTGGTACCAAGGAGGAGATTGGCAGGCAGTTGGCGGCACTGTGGCGATGGAACTTTGGCGTACCCACGATCTACTTCCTGGACATATGTTCAATAGGCCACATCAAGGAGTTCCTCGCCAAGGGCAAGTGCAAAGACGAAAAGCACGAGAAATCGATAAGGCGGCTTCGAGCTGTTGATCTTCCTCAGAACGGCGTCTCTTGCATGTCTGCGCTCCTTGAGAAAGCCAGTGACCGGAAGAGCAAGTTCACGCCTGACCAGTTTGTGGATGAGATCACGAGAGATCTGCGCGCCATGAGCCAGTTCTTCAAAAGCGCTTCTATGGTAGAGCCTTTGGAGTTCGTCGAGACCCATGCGCGGAGCCTGTTTGGCATCGATACGGAAGAGGGGGTTCCTGAGTACTTGGAGTTCCTCACGTTCGCAAATGGTCTTGCCCTGCATAACAGAACATCCAGGAAGCGGCAGTTCATGGTCGCGAAGACTCTCTGCGAGAGGGCGGTAGAAATTGGTGTAAGTACCAGTCATCCCGTGGTTATTACTGTGGTTGCCGCTGTCTACGGCTGTGCAGCCGCCAGAAAGGTGCTGAACTTTGCTGGAAATGAGAAGAACTTCAATCCTGGGAATGCACTTGGAGACATTCAGATTGTTTCGCGAGTCTCGGGCTACCTGGCCGAGTACGTGCGAATAATGGCCGGCCAAGGTGGGCGATACCAGGATTGGGGCTTTAGGACTGGCGACTCTCCATTGAACGATCTGCTGACCTATTTTATGCGGAAGCCAGTGAAGGTTGGCGGTGGTATTCAGGACGCGGAGAGGTCATTCCGCATTACCGCGGATGCTGTAAGCCTATTCCCTGATCTGTTCGGTCCTGATCGAGACGCACTGGACGATTGCAGTGAAGAGCTTGACGACGTACTCGATCTGCTGGGTGCGGTCTAGTAGATCGCCGGCCACAGAGCCCAGTCCCGGACAGTATCGAATGACGTTCGCGGGGTTTTCAGATGAGAGCCATCAGGTCATTGAGGACAAGATCGGGCATATTTAAAGTGATTACGCTGATGGACCCAAAATCATCGCCGACCGAATTGATGCGCTGCGATCAACAGCTGCAGTGCTCGACAATATTGACGTGATACCTACGCGCAACGCCAGTGGAGTAAGTTAAGTGACAACATTGCATTCAGTCTTTTTTCATGCTTCGCTGCAAGAATTGGAGCAAGGTCAGGTCGTACGCGCAGAAAGGCCGGGAACCTATTACCCGGACGCAGTCAGTACTCTTGAACTCAGCAGGCCTGGGCATCTCCCATCTCGCGAAAAATGCGTGTTTGCGGCTGATAGTGGCGCTGCGGCAACTGCATTTCTCAGGGCACAAGTGGCAGCGCATGAAGGAATTAGGCTCTACGAGGTGGAAATGCCCCACTTCCATAAGGCTCCCTTCCGTATCGTCCATGAGCTCCACAAGAGAATGAAAGCTTCGCGTAACGTGGACGCTCTGGTGAGAGAGTACTGGAGTCCGAAAGAGCGCTGGAAGTTCTTTGAGTACTTCGGGCCCTCCTTCACAGTAGTAAAGAAAGTGCCTACGCCGGCGGAGATGGATGTCATCCTGTTTGAATACGCTTATATGGCAGATTCTGATCTAAGTGAGGCGATACAGTAGGCGTTGTTCGCCTGTACCTAGCGGATGGCGCTGCACATGCTGCGTGCTCATTCGGGGCATTCATGTCGTGCTGGACTGCGTGCGCCGCCGGTTTGCATGCCAGCGTCCTTTAATGGCTCGCTCACATTGCCTAACTTTGGGAGCGGCACCCTGGATGGGTACTAGGTGATAGAGACGATCTTTGTCCCGACCAGCGACGCTGTCTAAGATATTGCTGGGAAACGGTGGGTGTGCCGCATGCGATCGGGCAAACACCCGCCCTCGGCCAGAGCAAGCCCCTGTTGTATCGAGTCAGGGCTGAGTGGGTTGATACGGTCAAGTACCGAGCGAAGGCGCAGTGGGCGTTCGAATCAATCGTGGAGTATGCAGATTGCTAGCAAGTATGTGCCGCGGGAGTCCACCAGTAGCAGAACCGCAGCCGATCTCAGTGACCGCTCGAGTCGGGCGGCGGCTCCTGCTTGCCAGATAGTATGACAACGGTGAGATACACTGACAATTCCAACAACTCCGGCCAATCAGAGATGTCAGCGGATCGACCCACAGGAATGGTCACCCTCACCCCTCAGCAGGCTCGCCAAGCTCGCGCATTGCTAGCTTGGTCTCGAAAGGATCTGGCCAATGCAGTTGGTCTCCATACGTCTGTTATTGCCAGTATTGAGACTGGGGAAGCGGTGGTCGCTCCTGAGCATGTTGCCGCCATTCGCACTTGCCTGGAAGAACGTGGGATCCAGCTTTCGCAGAGCGGAGAGGTGAGCTATCCAGACCTTCCTGCATTTCCGCACTCGTCTCACCGCACTACCCCGGTGCGCTGGGTCACGTCCGACGATCTCGCTTCATGGGGTTCGCAACCTGATGGGCCAGTGAACCTGCCGACGCTAATAAGCAATCTGATACGTGCGACGCATGGCACGGCCGCACACATACATTTTCCGGCTGATGGCGGAGTTCGACATCCTGGGTGGGACGGGCTGAGTACCGTTGAAATTGGCAGCCGTTACGTGCCATCCGGCGTAGCTGGATGGGAGTTGAGCACACAGCGTGACGGGGTAGCAGCCAAGATCCGCGGTGACTATCAGAAGCGGACGGCCGACCCTCTTTCATTGGTGCCTGGCTCGGCATGCTTTGTCGCCGTAACGTTGCAGCACTGGCCGGGAAAAGAGGAATGGGCACTAGAGCAGGTTAATAACGGTCCGTGGAGCGATGTCCGCGTCTATGACGCCGATGATCTGGTGCACTGGATCGAGGTTACGCCTGCGGTCGGACTCTGGTTGGCGACCTACCTCGGAAAGCGTCCAGAAGGCACAACCGAGTTGGAGGCGGCATGGGAGGAATG
>NZ_JBFRFE010000108.1:0-9045 GCF_052114665.1 Stenotrophomonas sp. 2YAF22
CTACATGACTGGGCCGCAACGCAGGTGCCGGAAGAGGAAAGCCTGCGCACGCCCGTCGGTGTGGCCGCATTGCGCGACGCCATCGATGCGTATCGCGCGCTCGCTATCGATCCGGAGCCGTGGTTGCCGGAGCACCTGCAGCGCGGCTGGTGATGCTGGCCGGGGTGGCCGACGTGTGGGTCGGCTGCTGCGCCCGGCGTGCATCGGGCACTGCGGGAACGGGACTGGCCAGGCGCTGGGCCAGGGCAACGTTGGTCACATGACCCTGCAGGAACAACAGACCGCTGAAGATGTTCATGATCGCGCCTCCACTTGAGTGGAATGCACGATACGGGCAGCATGGCGGTGCAAAAAGCGACATTTCCGCAAGGTCGACTTGAGAGGAATTCAAGCCTTATGTCCCGCCCACCGCTGCATGCCCTGCAGGGCTTCGTCGCTGCCGCACGCCTGGGCAACCTGTCCCGCGCCGCCGCGTCGATGAACCTGACGGTCAGTGCGCTCAGCCATCAGATGCGCCAGCTCGAGGAACGCCTGGGCCAGCCGCTGCTGATACGGCAGGCACGCGGCGTTGCCTTGACCCTGGAAGGGCAGCGCCTGCTGGATCAGATCGGCCCCCACCTGGATGCGATCAACGAAGCCTTCCAGCCCTACGCCGCGCGACCGGAGCATGTACTCACCCTCAGCGCCGTGCCCTCGATGGCCAGCGCCTGGCTGGTGCCACGCCTGGGCAACTTCGTGGCCGCGCATCCGCAGATCGAAATCAATCTGCAGTCGAGCGAGCGGCTGATCGACTTCGATCGGCAACTGCAGTTCGATGCAGCACTGCGGCTGGGCAGCGGACAATGGCCGGGGCTGGTGGTGGAACCGTTGTTCGACGAATGGCTGCTGCCCATGGCCAGCCCGGCACTGATCGAGCGCATGGGCGGCATCGGCCACCTACCTTTGGCACAGTGGCCGTTGCTGGGAGACCCCGACGGCGCGTGGGGCGCATGGTTCGCGCTGACCGGGCAGCGCCCGCCGGCGCGGTACGTGGCGGTGCTGGATGATTCCGAAGCCCACCATCGCGCCGCACTGGACGGCGTCGGTGTTGCACTGGGGCGGGTAACGCGGGCACGGCTGCTGCTGGACTCCGGCCAGTTGGTTGCGTTGTCGGACCGGCGCCTGAAAACCGCATGGCCGCATTGGCTGGTGTATCCGCAGCGCTCGGTGCGGCACCGTGGTTTCCTGGCCTTTCGCGAATGGTTGCACGCCCAGGCAGCCGAGCACGTGCGGCACATGCAGGCCGCAGATGCGGGATAGCGCCGGGCAAGCGTAATGACGGGGAGTGTGCGTCACCGCACCAGTGTGACTGCCTGCCCGGCACGTGCGAAGGCCTCGCCCAGCAGCGGCCCCGCCTTGATGGCATCCACTTCCGCGAACAGTGCCTGCAACGCCGCCGCGGGCCGTGCGATGGGTGCGGCGACCGCCTGCTGGATGGCGGTGAAGCGATCGGCCAGCACGCGATGGCCGGGATGTGCCTGTGCCCAGGCCAGCAGGGGCTGGCGTACGCCGGCCGCTGCATCCAGCCGCTGCTGGTCGAACAGGGTGATGGCGGCGGCCGAGGTATCGGCACGTTCAATCGATGCCTGCCGCAGCTCACGGCTGAGGAACAGATCGTAGGCGGCGCCGCGTCCCACCGCGATGCGCAGCCCGTTGCGATCAAGGTCTGCAACGCGTTGCGCTGGACTGTCATCGCGCACCAGATAGGTGCCTTCGATCTCCACATACGGCGCGCTGAAGGCAATGCGGTCGGCGCGCGCCGGGTCCACCGCCAGGAAGGCCAGGTCCCACGCATCCTCATTCACCGCCGCAACCACCGATGCGGCCGCATCGTGGCAACTGAAGCAGGCCTGCACACCCAGCCGCTGTGCCAGCGCGGTGGCCAGTTCCACCGACGGCCCATGTGGTGGATTGGCGTTGCCCTGGGCCAGCACCGGGTTGCCCAGGTTGATGGCAACGCGCAGGTGGCCGAGCGGGGCCAAAGCATGACGATGGTCGGCCAGGGACATGGGCGTTTCCAGGAGGGTGGCGGGCTGTCCAGCATGCCAGTCGTGGCTGTAGCGTGTAGTGCACAGGGCTGCGATGCTGCCTTTCATCCGCCTGCACGCCGAGCACGATCACCATGAATCCCATCCTGCATGTTGAAGTTCCGGTCGCCGATCTCGAACGCGCCGTGGCGTTCTACGAGCACTGGCTGCAGGTGCGCATCGAAGCGCCGATCGACCTGCATGACTGCCGAATGGCCTACCTGTCGTTCAACGATGACGCCGCAGGTGCCAGCATGGCGCTGGTGCACGGCGCCGACTACCTGCCGTCGGAGCAGGGTCCGCGCATCTACCTGGGCGTGGACGATGTGGATCGCAGCCTGCAGCGTGCCCTGCAGGCCGGCGCGGTGCTGTGCTTTGGCCCGGCCGTGGCCGGTGGCTGGCGGGTGGCCGAGATCCGCGACAGCGAGGGCAACCGGATCGCCCTGCAGGCACCCATCAACCCATAGCCGCAAGCACAGCAGCCGGGAATGACGTGCCGCTACACGGACGTGGCTCGCGATCGCTGCAGCCAATCGGCGATCGCCGGATCCAACCGCGGATCGTCCGGGAGGCGCATGCCGAAACCCTGCTGCAGCACCTCGCGCACGTCCTGAACATCACGCAGCGGGCGCTTGGCCGGCGCCTGGCCCGGGCGGTATTCGGTGTAGTTGCCGCTGCCGATGGTGCGCCGCCAATCCGGCCCGGTCAGTGATGCACGCAGTTGGCCGGGGAAGCTCGACTGCGGATGCGTGCACACGTACCAGTTGCCTACCTCGTTATCGATCGGTGCCGGTGGCTGCAGGTCGAAACGGTACAGCGGCCGCCAGTCGTCACCGGCCTCAGCGGCAAGCATGAAGTCGCCATCGTCCAGGCGCCGCACGCGGTAGCGCTCGTGCGGTGTGTCCTGCACTGCGGTCTCATGCAGGCGCAATGGCACGGTCGGGGTCAGGCTGCCGAAGCCGGTATCGACCAGCCAATCCTCGTCCTTCAGACGCACCCGCAGGAGCAAGTGCGTACGCGCGGTCAGCTTGCCCTCTGCAGCCGAGAGCAGCACCCGAGCGCTCAGCGGTCGCGCATCGAAGCCCAAGGCCTGCAGCAGGGCCAGGAACGCGCCATTGAGTTCGAAGCAGTAACCGCCGCGCTGCGCGTGCAGCAGCTTGTGCTGGACGCTGTCCAGGTCGATCGCCACCGCGTCGCGCAGCAGGCTGGTCAGGGTCTCGAACGGCAGCAGGGCGTTGTGGCGCTGCTGCAGCAGGGTCAGCCCGGCCAGAGTGAGCGGGGGCGGGGCATCCAGCTGCAGGCGCTGCAGGTAGCGGGGGACGTCGATGGACATGGCAGGCATCACGGGCAGGGGGCTCCACTGTGATACCGCAACCGGGGTTGAGGTCAAGCGCGCCCCGACGGTGTCATCCCCCGGTCGTCTGCGGCCGGTACAACAGCGACAACTGGCCAATGCCCGCAGAAGAATTCAGTCCGACGCTAAAGTTCCGCCCCAACCGGTCGATACAGGTGCGTCCTTCCGCCTGGAGTCTGTCATGTCGGCCGTCGTTCCCCACCTTCGGTCCCTGCGTAGCCGCGTTGTCGGGTTGCGTCCCCGTTTCCCTGGCCTGCTGCGCTGGTTGCAACCCAATCGGCTCAGCGTCGCCGACAAGCTCAAGGCGACCCTGCTGGTCTGCAGCCTGGGCCTGGTGGCCATCGCCGCCGTCCATGCCTGGACCAGCCATGCGAGCATGCAGGCGGCGCGCGACCAGGCCAGCTACCAGCAGGGCAGTGACCGCGTCGCTTCGCTGGCAGCGCGGGTGGCCGAGGCCCGGCGCCTGCAGACCCAGTATGCGCGAAGTTTCGACGATGCCGACCGCAGCCAGTTGCTGGCCACGCAACGGACGTTGAAGCAGGATCTGCAGGCATTGCGTGCAATGCCGATGGATGCGGGGCGGYGCAAGGTGCTGCAGGAGATGACCGAGGCCGTTGATGCATTCTCACAGGGCATCGCCGCGTTGTTCGAGCGGGTGGATGAGATGGGGCGCGGCGACGCAGGCCTGTCCGCGCAGCTGCAGCAGTCCGCCGACGCACTGCAGGCACAGGTGGACGCGCTTGAGCGCCCTGCGCTTTCCCTGCATGTGCAGCGGATGCGGCGCCAGGAAGCACTGCTGCTGCTCGATGGCGATTCCACCCATGCCGATCGTGCCAGCGAAGAGAAGCTGCCCTTCGATCTGGCATTGGCGGGCCTGCCCGCCGAGGTGCAGGAGCGCGTGCGCAACGGCATGGAGGCCTACCAGGCCGCGCTGCTGGGCTATACCGCCGCGCGTGTCGGCCTGGACGTGGAAGCACAGTCGCTGCTCGAGACGGCGGCAGCCGTGGGCCCGGCACTGGCCGCATTCCAGCAGGCGCAAAGTGCGGCACTGGCTCAGGCGCAGCTTCGTCAGCAGTCGGGCGCTCGGATGGCCAGCGTGCTGTTCGTGGCCACCCTGCTGCTGGTGGCTGGCGTGCTGATCACCAGCCTGGTGCTGGTCGTCCGCGCGGTGCGTCGACCGATCCAGGACACCCTGCGTTTCGCTGGCGATATTGCCGATGACCGGCTCGACACCACGCTGCGCGTGCACAACGTCAACGATGAGATCGGCCAGCTTGCGCATTGCCTGGTCGACATGCAGCAACGCCTGCGTGCGCGGATCGAAACCGAGCGCGCGGTGGCACGCGGCAACACGCGCGTGCGGCAGGCGCTGGACAGCGCCCAGACCGGCTTGATGGTGGTTGATGCGGAAGGACTGGTGGCTTACGCCAATCCGGCGCTGCTGCAGCTCCTGGATCTTCCCGCAGAGACGTTGCTTGGCAGCGACGCGGTCCGCCTGCATCCGGCGCTGGCGGGACTGATCGGTGTTCGTCAGCGCGAAGAGCGTGAGATCGGCCACGCCGGTACCCGCTACCAGTTGATCGCCAATGCCATCGTCGAGGACGACCACTTCCTTGGCGTTGCGGTGGAATGGCGCAGTCGCGCGCTGGAAACGCTGCTGGAAACCGAAGTGGCGGCACTGGTCGACGCGGCGGCGCATGGCGAGCTGCAAGGGCGCATCGTACTGGAGGGCAAGCAGGGCTTCGTGCGCACGCTGTCGACCAGCATCAATCGCCTGCTGTCCACCTTCGAGACCAACCTCGGCGATCTGCAGGCACTGCTGGCCGCACTGGCACGCGGTGACCTGAGCGTGCGCTTGGAGGGGGACCTGCAGGGSGTGTTCGCCCGCATGCGTGACGATGCCAACGCCACKGYCGCRCAGCTGGGCCACATCGTCACCCGCATCCAGCAGGCCACGGTCCGCCTGGACGTGGGTGTTGGCGAAATCGTCGCCGGCCATCACGATCTTTCCCAGCGCACCGAGCAACAGGCAGCCAACCTGGAAGAAGCCGCTGCATCCATGCATGAACTGACCGATACCGTCGGCCKCAACGCCGACGCGGCGGGGCTGGCCGATGGACTGGTGCGCGACGCCGCCAGGGTGGCCGAGCGCGGCGGCACTGCGGTCGGCCAAGTGGTGGCCACCATGCAGGGCATCAGTGCGGCGTCGCGGCGCATCGGTGACATCATCCAGCTGATCGATGGCATCGCCTTCCAGACCAATATCCTGGCCCTCAACGCGGCAGTGGAGGCCGCGCGTGCAGGCGAGCAGGGCCGAAGCTTCGCGGTGGTGGCGGCTGAAGTGCGCTTGCTGGCCCAGCGCAGTGCCGATGCGGCCAAGCAGATCAAGGGGCTGATCGAGGATTCGGTGACGCGGGTTGACCAGGGCAGTATGCAGGCCGAGCAGGCGGGTACGACGATGGACGAGATCGTCAGCAGTGTGCAGCAGTTGGCCGGTCTACTGGCCGGTATCCGCAGTGCCTCGCACGAACAGCATGCAGGCATTGCCCAGGTAAACCAGACCGTCGTACAGATGGAGGCCAGCACGCAGCGCAATGCGAGCCTGGTGGAAGAGGCCGGCGCGTCGACTGCGCAGATGCAGACCCAGGTGCGCGCGCTGGCCGAAGCGGTGGCCGCGTTCCAGCTGCAGCCCGAGCGCCGGGCATGGGCGGCCTAGCAGCGACGGGTAGGGCTGCCGATACCGGCGGGATCAGCTGTGGTGGGCGCGGAGCGTGCTCCGCCCACCCTCAGCGGCAGGGCGTGGCCCGGGCTCCACTCAATACACGTCGCGCCGATAGCGCCCGTTCTCCAGCAGCAGTTCCACCATCTCATCGCCCAGTGCCTCGCGCAGCACCTGGTCCACGCCTTCGGCCATGCCGTGCAGTGATCCACACACATGGATCACTGCACCTTGTGCCAACCACGCCTGCAGTTCATCCGTCGCAGCGCGCAGTCGATGCTGTACGTAGCTGCCATCGTCCACATCACGCGAATAGGCCTGATCCAAACGCAGCAGATGCCCGTCAGCCTGCCACCGGATGATCTCGTCGGCGAACAGGAAGTCGTGCGCGCGCTGACGCTCGCCGAACAGCAGCCATTGGCCGTGCTCCCCGTGATGCGCGGCTTCGCGCAGCAGGCTGCGCAGGCCGGCGATGCCTGTGCCGTTGCCGATCAGCAGCATCGGCGCACCCGGCTGCCGATGGAAGCCCGGATTGCGATGCACGCGGGCGGCTATCGCACCGTCCAGCGGCGCATGCAGGGCCAGCCAGCCCGAGCCCAGTCCGGCGCGGCCAGCTGCGTCGTGGACCAGCCGCACTACCAGCTCCACTTCGCCATCGGCGGCGCATGAGGCGATGGAGTACTCACGCCCAGGCAGTGACGGCAGGCCCGACAACCAGAGGCCTGCATCCTGCACCTGCAACGCACGGCCGGGTTCGGGCAGCACGCGTTCGCTGGCCAGTTCCAGCAGGGTCTTCGCAACGCCGTCGATCAGCTGTGGCTGCTGGGGATCCAGGCCATGCGCGCGCAGTACCGCGCTGGCATGCATCGCGTCGTGGCGGGGCGCAATGTGCAGGATGTCGCCGGCCTGCCAATCGACATCGGCCGGCGGTGCCAGGCGGATCTTCCAGATCTGGCCGCCGACGCTGCCAGCGTTGAGCAGGGTGCGGTCGATCAGGCGCCAGTCGTGCATCACTGTGGCGGCCGGCAACACGCTGTCGTCGGTGTCGATGCCAGTCAGTCCGGTCAGCTGCAGCTGCCACTGGCGCAGCGCCCCCACCGAAGCAGCATCGACGTCGATGCGGGCGAACAAGGGTTGCGCGCCCGAGCGCGTCAACCAGTCGTCGATCTGGATGCCGAACCCGCAGAACTGCGCGTACTGGTGGTCACCCAGTGCGAGCATGCCGTAGTGCAACCCGGAAAGGTCCGGAAGCTGTGCCAGCAACTGGCGCGCGCCGCGCCGTGCGTTGTCCGGTGGTTCGCCATCACCGAAGGTGCTGAGGACGAACAGCGCTTGCGTGGCGGCCTGCAGCTGCGTGGCAGTCACACGCGCAAGCGGCAGTACTTGCACCGCGTGGCCGGCCGCCTGCAGCTGCGCCGCCGCACGCCAGGCCAACTGTTCGGCCAGGCCGCTCTGGCTGGCATGCACCACCAGCCAGGGCGTGCCCGAAGCATGGGGTGCTGCTGCCGGCACGGTCTGCCGCAGCGCGCGGGCGGCACGCTGGCCGCGGCGGCGGTCCAGGTACAACAGCCAGCCGGTAACGAAGAACAGGCACATGCCCAGGCTGCTGAGCATCACCACGATGCGCCCGGGCATGCCGAAGAAGCTGCCCGAGTGCAGGGCGAACATGCTGGTGGTGAGCTGGCCGCCGGCACCCTGGCGCGCGTAGGGGCGCGCGTCGAGGACCGCGCCGGTGGCCGGGTCGAGCTGCAGCAGGTCATGGGCGCGGTCGTGATGGCCGCCCCGTTGCGCGGGATCTGTCGACATCACCCGTACGTTGAGCGCTTGGCCGGGCTTCTCCGGCAGGCGCAGATCGATGAAGCCCAGGCGTACGCCGGGCAGTGCGTACAGCGTGGCCTCGACCTTGTGCAGATCCAGGGGCAGATCCGTGGCGACCTTGTGCTTGGCGGGAGGCGCAACACCCAGCAGCTGGGTCAGCCCATTGCGATACCAGTCGAACGACCACCACAACCCGGTCAGTGCGCTCATCAGGTAGATCAGCAGCACCCAGGTGCCGATCACCGAATGCAGGCTCCACAGGAAGCCCCGGCCCTTGCGCGCCCATTCCACCGCCAGCCAGCTGCGCCAGTGCCACCAGCGGCGTGGCCAGCGCAGGTACAGCCCGGACAGGGTGAAGAACAACAGCGCGATCGCACAGCTGCCGGTGATCCACGAGCCGCGTTCACCGGCGACCATGTGGCGGTGCAGGTCCTCGACGAAATCGAAGAAGGCCTGTCCACGCAGCGCGCTGAAGCGCTCGCCGCTGTAGGGGTCGAAATACACCCAGTGGTCCTTGCCGCCGGCAAAGCGGGCCACCGATGGGCGCTGGCCGCTGGCATCCACCCGCAGGCGCTGCAGCGGCCGCTCGCTGCCCGCCTGCAGCAACGGCACCAGTTCGCTCAAGGCAAGCGGTTGCTGGTTGTCGGCATGGTGTTCGGCGATCGCGGCGAAACCGGGATTGGCCGCACGCAGCAGCTCATCCTCGAACGACAGGACCGCACCGCTCAGGCCCATCACGGCCAGGATGGCACCGGCGCTGATGCCCAGCAGCCAGTGCAGTTGGAACAGGACGTTCTTGAACATCGGGATCGAGGGCCGTCGAGGCTGCCGCCCGCATCCTGCGCAACAGCAAATGAGAATTAATCGTAATTCTCCGGGTCGCGGGCCGCTGCGGTCAAGGAGGGTTTGCCGGCAGGGCTGCGCCCTGCACCCGCCGTAGTGCCGGCCGCTGGCCGGCAACCTCAATAGCAACATCAACATCAACAGCAACAGCCGAAGCTGGTTTCCTGAGGGTAGGCGGGGTGGGTCCGGTTGCGGGGGACGCCGTGAACCCATCCTTGGGGGCTTGGGCGCGCCATCCATGGCGC
>NZ_JBFRFE010000109.1:0-9044 GCF_052114665.1 Stenotrophomonas sp. 2YAF22
GCCAGAATGGCGACGGCGGCGCGCGACTTGAAGGCGTGGATCACGGGAGAGACTCCTGGGGTGGTCGAGGGGCGGCTGCCCGACGTTTCGGTGCACATTCCATAACGGTTCCATGACACGCCCGCGTCTGTCATATGACGCGAACGTGACAGCCGTCATGGCGGTGCCCAAGCCCGCCCTTCACAGCCCGCGCAGCGCCTCCGGAACGGCATAGCGACCGTCGCGGGGCTGCAGTATCCAGCGCTGTGCGGGTGCCGTCGTGTCGGTGGCATGGCAGTCGTCACCGGCGGCGACGCTGATCGTATCGGTGCGCTTTTCGCGCACGACGATCGGCGCCAGGCCAGCGGCATTGGCATTGCCCATTTCCAGCGTGCGCTCGAAGCGGCTGAACTCGCCGGCGCACCGCGTATCCCATTCGCCGCGACTGCCGCTGACGGCCAGCGGGGCAAGCACTCGGCGCAGCTGCCGGCCCTCGCGTACGAACAACTGCAGCTCGGTCTGCGCGAACGGGTTGGGGCCTGAGCTGCCGTTGTAGTCCATGCGCACGCCGAATGCGCGGGTGGCCGGATCCAGCTGCCAGCGTGCCGTGTCCAGGCGCAGGCCGGTAAAGCGCAGCGCATCACTGCTGACTGCATCGGCCACGCGGGTCCAGGCCAGCGGCTGGCCACTGGCGGTATCGATCAGCAACAGGTCCAGGTCGCCACCGCGCAGGTCTTCCGAGGCGGGGGCGGTCCATTGCGCGACGGCCAGCAGGGTCGTGCCGGGCTGTGCGGGCCACGCGCGGCAGGCCGTGCTGTCCGCATCGGTGAAACGTGCCGTGACCGGCAGCGCGCCGGCCGGCAACTGCCGATACGCGGCCTCGCGCACGGCCTCCGCATCGTCACAGGCGAACGCAGTGGCGGGCAGGGCAGCGAGCAGGACACCGCAAAGCAGGCGGCGCAGGCGGAGCGAGGAAGGCATCCCGAAGGTCCTTGTCGACAGGGCAGGGCATCATCGCGCGGCCACCGCCTGCCCACAACGACGAAGGCACGGCCTGGGCCGTGCCTTCGTTCGAACGCGTGCTTCCAGTATTACCAGAAGAACTGCGCGCGGGCTTCCAGGATGTTCGGATCGTCGTTGACGAAGCCGCGGGCGGTCGAGCTGTACTTCTTGCTGTCGACCATCACGTAGTTGAGCATCAGCTTGAAGTTCGAGCRCCAGTACCAGTTCGCGCCGACGGTCCAGATGTCCATCTTGCCGCCGAGCACGCCATCGACGATCGGCGGACGGCCGGCCACCGGGTTGGCGGCGAGGTTGCCGTCGTTCAGATCCATGTGGTCATAACGCACGCCCAGCTGCCACTGGCCGCCAGCCGGGTTGTTCGGCAGGCCGGTGCCCGGGGTGCCGCCCTTGTAGCTCCAGCTCTCGCCGGTGACATTCCACACGCCGCTGACGTAGTAGCCATCGCTGGTGTAGTTGTCGTTGGCCAGGCGCTTGGCCTTGCTGGTGTAGTACTCGGCCTGGGCCTTGAACGGGCCCTGGAAGTACATCGCTTCAGCACCGATGGTGCTGACGCGGTCGGTGTCGACCAGGTTGCCGCTGTCGACCAGGCGCGCGGTGGCCAGGTCAGCGTTCGGGCGGGCACGCACGCGCAGGGTGTCCGCGTCGGTGTCGTAGTCGACGTAGCTCAGGCCGAAGTGCAGGACCTGGCCCTTCTCGTTGATCGGGGCCCAGGTGCCACGTGCGCCGTAGCCGCTGCCGTGGGCCAGGTTGCGGGTCAGTTCGCGGCCGAAGGCGCTGGCGGTGACCGACCAGTTGTCCTGGCCGTAGCTGTAGGCACCGCCCAGGCGACGGGCGACGGCGTAGGTGTTGGTGACCGCAGCCTTGGAGATGAAGTCGTTGTTCTTGGTGCTGGACAGTTCTTCCAGGCTGTTGGGCTGCTTGAACTGGCCGACCTGGATGAAGTGGTTGGCGTTGCCCAGCAGCTTGTACTTCACGTTGGTGTCGAGGAACTTGTCGGCCTTGGCGTCGTAGCCCACGACCCATTCCACGTTGCCCGGGCCCTTGCCCTTCAGCACCAGCTCGGCGCGGCGCAGTTCGAATTCGCTGTTCTTGCCGTTGCCGGCGTCACCGCCGTTGAGGTCCACGACGTCATTGTCGTACCAGTTGCCGTCGGCCTGGACCAGGCCTTCGAAGGTGATTTCCGAACCGCCGATCACATCGATGGCGACTTCGGCGTGGGCGGCCGGCACGTACAGCGCAGCAGCCACGGCGATCGTCAGGAGCTGGTGATGCAGTTTCATGGAGAGGAGCCTTGCAGGCAGGTGGGAAGATGCGCGCAGGCTAAAACGTGAAGATTGCGTAAATGTGACAGTTCGCGCACGGCCGCGATCCGCCGCAGGCCCCGTCACGGCTGGGCCTGCCATTGAAACCGGTTACGTATGACGCGCGGATTGCGCCCCGGTTGCAGTAGATCCACGCCATGCGTGGATGGATTTTCCAGCCGATCCACGCCATGCGTGGATGGCGCGGTCACTCCGCGGGTGTCTTGTCCTTGTACCGGCACAGGTCGGCAATCACGCACCCCGGGCAATCCGGTTTGCGTGCTTTGCACACGTACCGGCCGTGCAGGATCAGCCAGTGGTGCGCGTCGAGCAGGAACTCGGCGGGAATCGCTTTGACCAGTCGATCTTCAACCTCGCGCACGTTCTTTCCGGGGGCAAGTCCAGTGCGGTTGGCGACACGGAAGATGTGCGTGTCCACCGCCATCACCGGTTCGCCGAATGCGGTGTTGAGCACCACGTTGGCGGTCTTGCGGCCGACACCGGGCAGTGCCTCCAGTGCGTCGCGATCGCGTGGCACTTCGCCACCGTGCTTCTCCAGAAGCAGCGCGCAGGTGGCGATCACGTTTTTCGCCTTGGCGTTGAACAGACCGATGGTGGCGATGTATTTCTTCAGTCCCTCTTCGCCCAGGGCGAGGATTTTCGCCGGCGTGTTGGCAACCGGGAACAGGCGACGGGTCGCCTTGTTSACGCCSACGTCRGTGGCCTGCGCGGACAGCGCGACCGCCACCAGCAGTTCGAACGGCGAGCTGTATTCCAGCTCGGTCTTCGGATGCGGGTTGAGTTCGCGCAGGCGGGTGAACATTTCCACCACGTCGGCGCGCGGCATCGTACCGCCGCGGCGCGCAGGTGCGCGCGCGGTCTTCTTCACGGTCGCCATTACTGCTCCTTGCCGGCGGCGCGGGCCTTGGCCCGGGCGAGGATGGCGGCCGCTGCTGCGGGCAGGGCGGGTTTGGCGTCAGGTGCCGGCGCGGGTGTCCGGCGCGCGTCACGCTCGGCCTCGCGGCGGGCCAGGCGCACGGCACGTGCGCGGAAGCGTTCGCGCGCCGCCCATGCGCGCTGCAGCTGCAACTGCATCTGGCACAGACGGTCGGGCAGGTCTGGATGATCGGGCAGCAGCCGCTCATCGCCAGTACGCGCCACGTAGTCCATCAGCCCAGCCTGCAGCGCACCATCGGGATCGTCTGCCTGGACCCGGGCGAACAACAGCACGGGGTTGGGTCGGGATGCCATGGCGTCAGCGGTTCTGGAAGGCGGGGGGRCGGCGCTGCAGGAAGGCGCTGGTGCCTTCGCRCATGTCCTCGGTGGCAAACAGCAGGCCGAACTGCGCACTTTCGTATTCCAGGCCGGCTTCCAGGCTGCATTCGCCGCCCACGTGCACCGCATCGAGCAGGCCGCGCAGCGCCAGCGGCGCCGACTGTGCCAGCTGCCGGGCCAGGGCCTGCACGCGGGCGTCGAGCTCGGCGGCGGGTACCACCTCGTTGACGATGCCCAGGGCCAGTGCGCGTGCGGCGTCGATCGGGGTGCCCAGCAGGCACAGCTCCAGCGTGGCCGCACGGCCACACAGGCGCAGCAGTCGCTGGCTGCCACCGAAGCCGGGAATCAGGCCGAGATTGATCTCCGGCTGGCCGACCTTGGCGGAATCGGCGGCGATGCGCAGATGGCAGGCCATGGCCAGTTCCAGCCCGCCGCCCAGCGCAAATCCGTTCACCCGGGCGATCACCGGCTTGGGCATGCGTTCGATGCGGCGCATCAGGGCTTGGCCGAGCAGGGAGAAATCACGTCCCTGAACCGCGCTCAAGGTGTTCATTTCCGCGATGTCGGCCCCGGCCACGAACGCCTTGGGGCCAGACCCGGTCAGCACCACCACCCGTACCGCCGGGTCGGCGGCGGCGGCGCCAAACGCCTCGGCCAGGGCCTGCAGGGTGGCGGCATTGAGGGCGTTGAGCTTGTCCGGGCGTTGCACGGTAATGGTGCGGACGGCGCCATCATCGCTGACGTCGACCGGGTGGGGAGCGGGGGCCTCGACCACGGGAAACTCCTGGAACGTTAAAAAAAAGTGATATTGAACTCTGTAAACGCAGACAGGTCATAGCCTGCGTGGTGAGTAGCGGTTACACGTTGTGGCCGTTATCCTAACCCGTCGCCTCAGGGCGGCGCAGAACGTCCCTGAGTTACCACCCCTGGAGAACTGTTTGATGAAGTTGCGTTCTATCGCGGTCGCCGTCGCGGCCCTGGCCCTGACGGGCAATGCCTTCGCCCAGGACATCGCGTCCGAGAAGGGCAAGCTGAGCTACTACTTCGGTTACGACTACGGCAACAACCTGGCGGAGCTGACTGGTCGCGGTGAGCAGCTGGACATCAACTCGGTGGTGAAGGGTCTGCAGGACGCCTACGCCAAGAAGCAGCCGGCGATCACCGCCGAGCAGCTGAAGCCGGCTGTTGAAGCGTTCCAGAAGCGCGAGCAGGGCCGTGCCCAGGCCGCCAAGGCCGAGTACGAAAAGGCTGCTGCCGAAAACAAGACCAAGAGCGATCAGTTCATGGCGCAGAACAAGGCAAAGGCGGGCGTGCAGACCCTGCCGAGCGGCGTTCAGTACCGTGTGATCGAAGCCGGCAAGGGTGCCAAGCCGACCCAGGCCAGCACCGTGCAGCTGGAAGTGGCCGGTCCGTTCCCGTACGGCCAGCGCCCGACCGAATCCCGCCCGGCCCAGCAGATTCCGTCGATCAAGGTCAGCGAAGTCGAAATGAAGGCCATGCGTGAGACCCTGCTGCAGATGCCGGCAGGCTCGAAGTGGGAAGTCTCGCTGCCGCCGGATCAGGCCTACGGCGCCGACCCGCGCACCCCGTTCCCGCCGAATGTGGCTGTGCAGTTCGAGATCAAGCTGATCAGCGTCAAGTAAGAAGAAACAGCGTCAACATCAACGCGCCGGTGAACCCACCGGCGCGTTTTTGTTTCTGCACCACGCTGCAGCCGTGCGGGGCCCATCCCAAATTCAGCCCATTCGCGCTACTGTTGACCGGTGCAAATAATGGAAGAAACGGCGCGTGCTGTCGCAAGCCCCTGCATCAACGTCTGCAAGCTGGATCGCAACCGGCTCTGCGCCGGGTGCGGGCGGCATATCGACGAAATCGCACGGTGGTCGTCGATGAGCGACGGCGAGCGCAGCCACATCCTGCAGCGTGTGCTGCCCCTGCGCCAACAGCTGCAGCAGTCGCTGCGAGGTTCGTTGGCCGATCATGAGCGGCTGCTGCGCGCGCTGCATCCGCTGGCCGAACCGCCGGCAGGTGACGGCTGGAACCGCAGTGAACTGGATGACCTGCTGCCCCCGGGCCCACCGGTCGAGGCGGCGGTRCTGGCTGGCATCGTGCCGCGCGCCAACGGCGCGCAGGTGATCCTGACCCGGCGTACCGAAACCCTGCGGCAACATGGTGGCCAGGTTGGCTTCCCCGGTGGCCGTACCGAGCCCGATGATCGCGATGCGCTGGCTGCCGCACTGCGCGAAAGCCAAGAAGAAATCGCGTTGGCGCCGACACAGGTGCAGGCACTGGGATATCTCGATCCGTTCGTGACCATCACCGGCTATCGCGTGACCCCGGTGGTGGCGGTGATCGATCCGGATTTCGTGGCGGTCCCGCAGCCCAGCGAAGTGGCCGAGGTGTTCGAAGTGCCGCTGGACTATCTGATGGCCGCCGACAATCTGCGGCAGGTCGAAATCAACCATCGCGGCCGCGTCCGCCATGTCCTTGAATATGGCTGGCCCGGCCAGCGCATCTGGGGCGCCACTGCGGCCATCCTGTACAACCTGCGTCGCCGCCTGGAGCAAGTGCAATGAAGCCGATCGACCCACCGTGGACCACCCTTGTCGATGTTGCGACCCTGGCTGCGGCCTTGGGCGATGGGGTGCGCGTGGTCGATGCCCGCGCGACCGCAAGTACCGTGCGCGTGGTCGACGCGCGTGCATCGCTGGCCGACCCGCAGGCGGGCAATGGCCTTTACGCGCAGGGACACATTCCCGGCGCAGTGCATGCCGATCTCAACCGCGACCTGTCCGATCTGACGCGGGTGGGCCATGGCCGCCACCCGTTGCCCGACAGCGATGCGTTCGCCGCACGACTGGGGCAATGGGGCATCGGCACCGACACGCAGGTGGTGGTGTATGACGGCAGCGATGGCAGCATGGCCGCCGCGCGCCTGTGGTGGCTGCTGCGCCTGATCGGGCATGCGAACGTGGCCGTACTCGATGGCGGCATCGCCGCGTGGCAGGCCGCCGGCCAGCCGCTGGCGACCGGCAGCAGCGAGGTCACCGCGTTGCCCGCGTATCCGGGGCGCTTCGATAGCGGCCAGGTTGCCAGCGCGGACGAGATCGAATCACGCCTCAAGCACGCACCGGGCTGGCTGGTCGATGCCCGCGCGGGCGAGCGGTTCCGCGGTGAGGTGGAGCCGCTGGACCCGGTCGCCGGCCATGTACCGGGCGCGGTCAATCGCCCGTTTGCGTTGAACGTGCTGGACGGCCGCCTGCGCGATGCACAGGAACTGCGTGCCGAACTGCAGGGCGTGATCGGCAACCAGGACCCGCAACGCGTGGTGCTGATGTGCGGCTCGGGCGTGACCGCCTGCCACCTGCTGCTGGCGATGGAAAGCGCGGGCCTGTCCGGCGCCCGCATCTACGCGGACTCATGGAGTGGCTGGGTCAGCGACAGCAGCCGCCCGGTCGCCACCGGCGCCTGAGCAAAACGGGTTGGTCGATTTGACGTTCATCCACGCATGGCGTGGATCTACTGGCCACCGATTCATCTCTGGGGCAGAGCCCCCTGAGTCAGGGGGCGGCCGCGAAGCGGCGGGGGTGTGGGAGCTGGTAAGTGGGGCCCGCGGTTCGCGCAGCGAAGCGTGGGAGCGACAGCGCGTATGCGATGGCGTGTACCCAGGGCGCAGCCCTGCCCATCATCCCAACCCCTGCAACGGCACCTTCGCCAGCACCCGCGCCCACGGGAACAACGGGCCCGGATCACGCTTGCGCGCCACGGTCACCGCCGGGTCATCACTGGCCGGCACCTGCTCCAGGTCCAATTGGTCATGTCCGGCAATCCGCCGCAGCGACGGGTAACGAGCCACCAGTGCCTGCAGCAGCTGTTCCAGCGCCAGCAGCTGCGCTTCGGTGTACGGCTCGTCCATCGCCTGGTGGCGGCTGTCGAGCCAGTGCGGGTAGCGCCCCGAATTGACCAGTTCGATGCCCACGGTATCGGCATTCATGCCGCGCACGTGGTGGGCGATGCGCTCCGGCGCCACGTACTGCACCACGCTGCCGTCGCGGTCGATGTAGAAATGCCCGCTGTTGCCGGCGCCGCTGTCGTACAGCACGCGCTCGCCGTACTCCCGGGCGGTCGCCAGGTCGGGTAGTTCCGTGCAGTGGATCACCACCATTGCCAGGCTGGATGGATCGCGCAGTGGCAGGCGGTCGTGGTAGGGCAACGGCTGCAGCTGCAGGCCGGGCAGGAGCGGTTTGGGCATGCGGCGATGCTAGCATTGCCGGATGAAACTGCCTTCCCTTCTGCTGTCGATCCRCTCCGTGGGAGCGTACGCATGAGCCGCGGTCACTGCATCCTGTCCCACGGCTTCGAGAGCGGCCCGGAGGCGACCAAGGTCACCGCGCTGGCCGAAGTCGCCGAGCGACTGGGCTGGACCCATGAGCGCCCCGATTACACCGACCTGGACGCGATGAGCCAGGTGAGCCGCGTTGGCGATGTGCGCACCCGCCTGCAACGCCTGATCGAGCGCACGGCCGCTGCCGCTGCGCAGGGGCCGGTGGTGCTGGCCGGCTCTAGCTTGGGCGCCTACATCTCTGCCATTGCCTCGCTGCAGGTACCGGTGGCCGGCCTGTTCCTGATGGTGCCGCCCACCACCATGGGCCCGATGCCGGCGCTGGATGCCGCGCCGGTGCCGACCACGGTGGTGCAGGCCTGGCATGACGAGGTGGTGCCGGCCGCCGGGGTCATCGCCTGGGCGCAGGCGCGCTCGGCGCAGCTGCTGCTGGTGGACGATGGCCATCGCCTGGAACATCACGTGGAAGCCTCTGCGCAGGCCTTCGAGCGCCTGCTGCGGCAGCTGTGAAGCCCGGGCGCACAGCGCGCCCGCCCGCATTGACTACAATGGCAGCCCCGCCGCCCCCGGCGCGGGCCTGCCGGCCGTGTCCACGGCCCTCCCTTCCGAATGGCCCGGCCCCCTGCCGTGCCTGACCACCTGCGAACCGATCCCGTGAAATTTTTTGTCTCCTGCGCCAAGGGCCTGGAATACCTGCTTGCCGATGAGCTGTCGGCCCTGGGCCTGGAAAAGGCCACCGCCACCATCGCCGGCGTCAACGCCGATGGCGAACTGGAGCAGGCGCTGCGGATCGTGATGTGGTCGCGGCTGGCCAGCCGCGTGCTGTGGCCGATCGACGAATTCGAATGCCCGGACGAGCAGGCGCTGTACGACGGCGTGCGTGCGCTGCCGTGGCACGAACACATCAAGCCGGAGATGACCCTGGCGGTGGATGCGCATGTGTCCGGCGACAAGATCACCCATGCCCGTTTCGCCGCGCAGCGGATCAAGGACGCCATCGTCGACCGCATGCGTGACGAAGGCCTGGAGCGCCCTTCGGTCAATACCGATCTGCCGGACGTGCGCGTCAACCTGTCGCTGCGCAAGGGCCGCGCCTCGCTGTCGATCGACCTCGGCGGCGGCCC
>NZ_JBFRFE010000110.1:0-8989 GCF_052114665.1 Stenotrophomonas sp. 2YAF22
GCGTGGCACCGTGGTCACGCGCCACCTGCACGTAGCGCATCAGCATCCGCGGGTAATCACTGTCCGGATCGGTGTAGCGTGTGCGGTCTTCGAACTTCGCATCGTTGTGGCCGAACTGGATCAGCAGCACATCGCCACGACGCAGTTCGCGCCCAATGGCATCCAGGCGTCCTTCGTCGATGAAGCTGCGCGTGCTGCGCCCACCCTTGGCGTGGTTTCGCACTTCGAAGCGCGCCGGATCCAGGTAGCTCTGCAGCGCTTGGCCCCACCCCGCCTGCGGCGCACGCTCGGGCCCGTATTCGGCCGCAGTGGAGTCACCGGCAATGAACAATCGCACCGGCGCCGCATGCGCGGCGGCGCTCGACAGCAGCAACAGCAACAACAACTTCCGCATGGCCGGGTCCTGGTAGTGCCGGCCGCTGGCCGGCAACTTCATGGATGCGTTGCACATCGGTGGAAATGCCGGCCAGTGGCCGGCACTACCGAAAGCCAAGCATTACCGCGCCAGCCAGCCACCATCGACCGGCAGCACCGCGCCGTTGATGTAATCCGACGCCGACGAGGCCAGGAACACCGCCGCGCCGGCCAGATCTTCCGGCGTACCCCAACGGCCGGCCGGAATGCGCTCGAGGATCGCCTTGTTGCGGTCCTGGTCGGCGCGCAGCGCGGCGGTGTTGTCGGTGGCCATGTAGCCCGGTGCGATCGCGTTGATGTTCACGCCCTTGCCCGCCCACTCGTTGGCCAGCAGGCGGGTGATGCCGGCGATGCCGCTCTTGCTGGCGGTGTACGACGGTACGCGGATGCCGCCCTGGAACGACAGCATCGAGGCGATGTTGATGATCTTGCCGCTGCCCTGGGCGATGAAGTGGCGGCCGGCAGCCTGCGAGATGAAGAAGGCCGACTTGATGTTGACGTTCATCACGTCGTCCCAGTCCTGCTCGCTGAAATCCACCGCGTCGGCGCGGCGGATCAGGCCGGCGTTGTTGACCAGGATGTCCAGCCCGCCCAGGCCTTCGAGCGTTTCGCGCACCACGCGCTCGACCGGCTCGATGCTGATCAGGTTGGCTTCCACCGCCAGGCAGCGGCGGCCCAGCGCGGTGATCTTCTCGATGGTTTCGGTGGGCGGGGCGATGCCGGCCACGGCGACATCGGCGCCTGCGGCAGCCAGCGCCAYTGCGATGCCCTGGCCCAGGCCGGTATTGCCACCGGTTACCAGAGCGACTTTTCCTTCCAGGCTGAAGGGATTGGTCATTGCGTATGCGTTCCTTGGTAGAGGCGTGCGTGATGCGGGGCAGGTGGCCACCGGCACGGCGTGCGCGGTGGCCGCCCGGCGCTTACTTGAGCTGGCAGATGTCCAGCACGTGCATGTCGGTGTAGTCCAGGTTCTCGCCACCCATCGCCCAGATGAAGGCGTAGTTGCTGGTGCCGGCGCCCATGTGGATCGACCACGGCGGCGACACCACCGCTTCGTTGTTCTGGATGACGATGTGGCGCTGTGCGTCCGGCTCGCCCATGAAGTGGTAGACGCGGTCGCTGTCGCCCAGGTCGAAGTAGAAATAGACCTCGCTGCGGCGGTCGTGCAGGTGCGGCGGCATGGTGTTCCAGACGCTGCCCGGCTTGAGCACGGTCAGGCCCAGCAGCAGCTGCGAGGACTGGCAGGTGGCCGGCACGATGTACTGGTAGATGGTGCGCTCGTTGCTGGTTTCCAGCGCGCCGCGATCCAGTGCCACTGCGTCCTTGATCGACAACTGCCTGGTTTCAAAGCGCGCATGCGCCGGGGTCGAGGCCAGGTAGAACTGCGCCGGGTTGGCGGCGTCCTGCGAAGCGAAGACGACGTCCTTGCTGCCCATCGCCACGTACAGGCCATCCTTCGGCCCCAGCGTGTACACGGTGCCATCGACGGTGACCGTACCGGTGCCGCTGCCGACGTTGATGATGCCCAGCTCGCGACGCTCCAGGAACGGATGGCCAGCGGCCGACGCCGGTTCGGTCTGCGCCGGCAGCGACAGCGGGCCGTTGATCGGCGCCGCACCGCCCAGCACGAAGCGCTCGTAGTGGGTGTACTTCAGGGTCACCGCATCGGCGTTGAACAGGCCATCGAGGAGGTACAGCTCGCGCAGCTGATCGTTGCTGGCGCCCTTGATGGCGTCGGGATGGGTGGCGTAATGGGTCTTGCAGTACATGGCTTCTCCAGAGCAGGGGGCGGGCCGATGGTTCGGCCCCGGCACGGTTCACGGTCGATTCTAGCCAGACAGGAAACCGGTGTCATTTTGCGCTGCACGATGGCGGTTGGACGGCATCGGCAGGGTGCGATCGATGGGGGGAGGGCGGGTGGAGTGTCACGACCAACGGTCATGACCTACCGGACTGATCCGTGAAGGTGTCACGACCAACGGTCGTGACCTACAGGATTGATCCCTGCGGGATCAATCCTCGGGCGGTTGGCAGGAATCGCGCACGATCAGGTGCGGGCGCACGCTGGCGATCTGCAGCGCAGGCTGGCCTTCAGGCTGGATCAGCATGGCCGCAGCGGTGCGGCCGGTGTCGCGGGTATGCCGGCGCACCGAGGTCAGCGACGGCCACAGGCGCGAGGCCAGCGGGCTGTCGTCGTAACCGACGATCGACAGCTGGCGCGGAATGTTGATGCCCGCACGCAGCGCGACCTTGTAGATACCGGCGGCCATTTCATCGTTGCCGGTGAAGATGGCGGTGGGCCGGCGCTTGCCCAGCAGCAGCTTCTCGGCGGCGGCCACACCCGATTCGAAGGTGTAGCCGGCCTCGATGATGCGATCCTTCGGCAGCTCGATGCCACGCTGCGACAGCGCCTCGATGAAGCCGGCGGTGCGTTCGTGCGCCGAGCGGTATGCACTGGGGCCGGTCACCAGGGCGATGTCACGGTGGCCCAGCGAAAGCAGGTAGTCGGCCGCTTCGGCGGCACCGTCGCGGTCGTGGGTGACCACCATCTGCGAGGTTTCATCCAGCGGCAGCGCAGCCACGCGGGTGAAGCGGCAGCCGATCTCGTCCAGCATGTCCGCCAGCGCCTGGTCTTCGGACGCGCGTGGCACCAGGATCACCCCATGCAGCTTCTGCTGCTGGGCGAAGCGGCGCACGCCGTCGATGTAGCCCGGGCTGCGGCTGTCGCAGGGGTGCACCACCAGTTCGAAGCTGGAGCCACGCAGCGCATCCAGCGCGCCGTACTGCATGTCCACGATGTACTGCGCGGTGGGGTTGTCGTAGACCATGCCGATCAGGAACGAGCGGCGGAAGGCCAGGCCACGGGCCAGCGGGTCGGGGGTGTAGCCGACTTCGCGCATCAACGCTTCCACCTTGTCGCGCGTGTCCTTGCGCACCAGCGGCGAGTTGTTGATGATCCTTGAAACCGTTTTCTTGGATACACCCGACAGTCGCGCGATGTCATTGATCGTGGCGGCCTTGCCCTTTGCCAATGCCGGCGTAGCGGCATCGTTCTTGTTGCGCACTGACATGTAGTGAACCCGATAAGCCTGGGGATTCCAGCGCGCGCTCAGTCCAGCGCGCGATAGCGGAAGCTGCGGAAGGTTACCGCACCGTTGCCGGCCGCATACAGGGCCGGTTTCAGTGCCAGGAACTTGCCGGCCACATTGTGATGGTAACCGGACACTTCCATCTGAACCGGATACTTCTGCCAGGTCTGGCCATCGGCGCTGGAATGGATGGTGACGATGTGGCGGTTGTTGGTCACCCGCAGCCAGAGCCGGCCGCCCTTGGCGCTGGCCGCCAGCCGGGTGGGGCGCTCCTCGCCGTAGCGGTGCATGACGAACTGCTCGCCGTTGCTGCCCACGCCCACGTACAAGCGGTCGCTGTAGAACAGCAGGGCACCGCCCACCGCGCCGGGGGCGATCTCCATCTGCACCTCGAACTGGTAGGCCGGGTCACCGGCAATGGTGGTCAGCGGCGAGGCATCGCGCGGCGTGCTGCCCTTGCCCTGCAGCACCAGGCCGTCGCCGCTGAAGTGCAGGCGCCGGTATTCATCCAGCGCCGGGTTGAAGAACGCCCACTGCGGGCCCAGCGTACGGCCGGTGAAAGCATCGGACAGGGCCATGCCGTGCGGTGCCAGCGCGCTGCCCGATGGCTTGCGCAGCGGCTGCCCGAGATCGCCGCCCTTGGCCACGAACCAGCCATCGGCGGTCCATTCGATGGGTTCCAGCAGCGCCTGCCGGCCCAGCGTCCAGAAGCCGTTCTCGTAGCCGTGGTACATCATCCACCAGCGGCCATCGGTGCCTTCGATCACCGTGGCGTGGCCACGCGACCACCATGGTTCAGCGGCCGACCGGGTGCGCATGATCGGGTTGTTCGGCGCGTTCACCCACGGGCCGTGGATCGAGCGCGAGCGCGCGGTGATCACCATGTGCCCGGTCGGTGGGCCGGCGGTGCCGCCCACTGCGGTGGTCATGTAGTACCAGCCATCGCGGAAGTGGATCTTCGGGCCTTCCTGCGCGTAGGCCTCCACGTCCCAGCTTTCCGGGTAGCGCCAGCCGTCGTACACATGCTTGGGCGTACCCACCACGCTCAGGCCGTCATCGGCCAGCTGCACGTAGTCGCCGCCGCTGAGGAACAGGTAGCGCTTGCCGTCCTCGCCAACCGCGTGGCCGGGGTCGATGTAGCCGCCCAGGCCGATGTCGATCGGCGCACTCCACGGGCCCTTGATGTCATCTGCCCAGACCACGAAGTTGCTGCGGCGCTCACCGGTGCGCGCCGGGAAGTAGATGAAGTAGCGGCCCTGGTGCTTGACGATGTCCGGCGCCCAGATCGCACCGACGTTCTGCGTGATCGCATGGCCGAGCGGCTGCCAGTTGACCAGGTCGCGCGAGTGCCAGATCGGCAGGCCAGGATAGGCGTCGAACGAAGACAGGGTGAGGTAGTAATCCTCGCCGTCCTTCAGCACCGACGGATCGGGCCTGTCACCGGCCAGCACCGGGTTGAGGAAGGTACCGTTGCCAAGGTCGCCCTGGCGCTGGTGCTCGATGCCGCGCTTCCACTGCGCGGGCGCGGGGTCGGCAGCCAGGGCAGGCAACGCGGCCAGCAGCAGGCCGAGCAGGGCGGTTGCAGCAGCGCGGTGCAGCGTCGATGTCATGTGATCGCCTCCGCTCATCAGGCGCGCAGCGCGGCGGGCAGCCACAGCGACAGCGACGGGAAGAAGGTGACGATCAGCAGCACGCCCAGCGCGGCGAACCAGAACGGCCAGATCGTGCGCATGCTCTGGCCGACGCTGATCTTGCCGATGGCGGTACCGATGAACAGCACCGAGCCCACCGGCGGCGTGACCAGGCCGAGGCCACCGGTCAGCACCAGCACCAGGCCGAAGTGGATCGGATCGATGCCATAGGCCTTGGCCACCGGCAGGAAGATCGGCGTGCAGATCAGGATCATCGGTGCCAGGTCCATGAAGGTGCCCAGCAGCAGCAGCATCACCACGATCATCAGCAGCACCATGAACTGGCTGTGCGCGAACGACTGCAGGAAGTCCACCGCCGCCGCAGGCACCTGCAGGTAGGCCAGCAGCCATCCGAACACCGCCGCGGTGGCGATCACGAACAGGATCACGCCGGTGCTGCGCGCGGCATGGATGACGGTGTCGAAGAACTCGCGCCAGCGCAGCTGCCGGTACAGCACGGTGGTGACCAGCAGGGCGTAGACCACGGCGATGGCCGCGCTTTCCACCGCAGTGAAGATGCCGGCGCGGATACCCACGAAGATCAGCGCCACCAGGCCCAGGCCGGGCAGGGCAGAGACGATGCGCAGCAGTACCGCGCGCCAGCCCGGGAACACTTCCACGCCATAGCCACGGCGACGCGCGACCACGTAGCCGGTGATCATCAACGCCAGGGTCATCAGCAGCGCCGGCACGATGCCGGCGGCGAACAGGTCGGCGATCGACAGGCCACCACCGGCCGCAGCCGAGAACAGGATCAGGTTGTGCGACGGCGGCACCAGCAGCGCCACCAGCGCAGCGGTGATGCTGACGTTGACCGCGAAATCGCGGTCGTAGCCACGCTTGACCATCTGCGGAATCATCGTGCCGCCCACCGCCGACACATCGGCGATGGCCGAGCCGGATACACCGCCGAAGAACAGCGAGGACAGGATCGAGACCTGGCCCAGGCCGCCGCGCATGCGCCCGACCAGCGATGACGCCAGGGCGATCAGGCGTTCGGAGATGCCGCCGCGCATCATGATCTCGCCAGCGAAGATGAACAGTGGAATGGCGATCAGCGAGGCCGAACCGGTACCTGCGGAGATCTGCTGGACCAGCACGATGCTGGGAATGTCCAGGTAGAGCAGGGTGGCCAGCGCGGCGGCGGCCAGCGCGTAGGCCACCGGCACGCCCAACAGCAGCAGCGCGGCAAAAACAGAGAACAGGATGGTGATGCCCATGGATCAACGATCTCCTTCAGCGTCGTCGGCATCGGCTGCCGTGGCATGCAGCGCTTTCCACGCACGGTTCAGCGCGAACAACAGCATCAGCGCACCGCCCACGGCCAGCGGCAGGTAGTTGATGCTCTGCGGCAGGTTGGCGCCTGCGGTCTTGATGTCCATTCCATCGAGCAGCAGGTCGGCCGACCAGAACGCGATGAAGCCGCCCAGCACGGCCACCACCAGCTGGGTGAACACATCCACCACCCGACGCAGGCCGGCGCCCATGTAGGCGTGCAGCAGGAAGAAGCCGAAGTGGCGATTGGTATGCACGCCGCAGGCCGCGCCCAGGCTCATTGCGGTGGCCAGCAGCAGCAGGGTCACCGGCTCGGTCCAGCTGGGCGAATCGTTGATCACGTAGCGGGCGAACACCTGCCAGCCCTGCACCACCACCAGCCCCAGCAGCGCGGCCACGGCAACATGGATGGCGATGTCGGCGATGCGGTCCAGCAGGCGTTGGCCGGGGCCGGATCCGGTGGAAATCGTCGTCTCGGTCATGGCAGTGTCCTCAGGCGGCGGCACGGATGYGGGCGACCAGCGCAGCCAGCTCGGGTTGCTGCAGGTACTGCTGCAGCAGCGGCTGGGCGGCGGCGCGGAAGGCGGGCAGGTCCACCTCGTTGGCTTTCACGCCCGAGGCCAGCACCGCGCGGCGCGCGGCATCTTCGGACGCATCCCATTGCTCGCGCATCACCTTCACCGAGGCGCGCGCGGTCTCCAGCAGCAGCTGGCGGTCGGCCGGCTGCAGGCGCTCGAAACTGGCGCGCGACATCAACAGAACGTCCGGCGCATACGAGTGATCGCTCTGCGACCAGTAGTGCGCGGCCTCGAAGTGGCGGCTGGAGTGGAAGCTGCGCATGTTGTTCTCGGCGCCATCGATCATGTGCGTCTCCATGCCGGAGAACGTATCGCCCAGCGACATCGGCGTCGGGTTGGCGCCGAGCAGGCGCATCAGCTGGATGAAGATGTCCGAGGACGCCACACGCAGTTTCAGCCCGTGCAGATCACCGGGCTGCACGATCGGATGCTTGGTGTTGTAGAAGCACCGTGCGCCGGAGTCATAGATGGCCAGGCCGACCAGATCGCGGCTCTCGAAGCCACGCAGCACCGCATCGGCAATGCCGCCATCCAGTGCGGCGCGCTGGTGCGCCACCGACTCGAACACGTACGGCAGGCACAGCGCCTGGGTGAGCGGAAAGGCGTTGTTCAATGCACCGGCATACACGCGGGTGATGTCGATGGCACCGAAACGGGCCATGTCGATCGCTTCCGATTCGCGACCGAGCTGGCCGGAATGGTATTGCCGCAGGCGCAGGCGACCGTTGCTTTCGCGCTGCAGGGTTTCGCCGATCCACTTCACCGCGGTCACGGTGGGATAGTCGGCCACGTGCACGTCGGTGGCCGTCAGCAGCTGGCCGCCGTCAATGGCATCGGCGGGCCCACGGCCACAGGCCGCGAGCATCGGAGTGGCCAGCGCAGCAGCGCCGCCGGCCAGGAAATGTCGTCGTGTGATCATCTGCGCCCTCCCGCGCGTGTTCACCGGATCGTGCGGCGGTTACCCGGCCGGCACGGCCCTGCAGGCAATTTCGCCGAAGCCGGCAAACCGCACCAGCGCCGTCTGCCCCACGGTGATGTCATGGATGCCGGTGGCGTTGCCGGTGGCGATCAGGTCGCCCCGTCGCAACGGCCGGCCACGCAGCGCCGAACGGGACAACGCGAACGCATACGCCGCGCGCAGGCCGCCGGGCAGCCGGGTGGCACCACCCGTGCCGACCACCTCGCCCTCGATCAGGGTTTCGGCGCGCAGGTCGGTTTCGTCGCGGGCGGTCCAATCGGCAATCTCCGGCCCCAGCACCAGGCCGTTGTTGTTGCCGAAGTCGGACACCACCACGCGCGGGCCGAGTTCGTTGATCGTCGCCAGCGGGCTGCTGGCCACTTCCACGCCGATGTACAGGCGCGCCGGCAGCGCTTCAGCCTGCTCGGGCGTCCAGTGCAGCTGTGCGGCGGGAGCGTCCTCCAACAGCTCCAGCACGTACTCCGCCTCGACCGCGCCGAAGCCGCCGACGAACACCGGAATGTCCACTGTTCCACCGGTAGCATTTTTCAGCTGACGCGAGAAAACCGGGCCCAGCAGGCGGTCGTCCCCGGACGCATCGCGGCGCTCGGCGGCGATGTAGCCGACCTTCCAGCCCACCACCTGGTCATCCCAGCTGGCAATGGCCAGATCCTGCACCTGGTAGGCAGCCACCAGGTCAGGCGGGACAAGGCCCGGGAAGCCGGGCAGGGCCTGGCCGCCGCGGCGCGCGGTGGTGAAAGCGTGGGCGATCGCGGCCGCATCGTCCGGCGCCGGCGTCTGCCCATGTATGCCGTGTTCGTTGCTCAAGAACGGTCTCCCTCTGGCGTTGTTGCACTGCCCATCGACAGCGTCTGCAGGAGGTGTATATGGTAAACCGGTGTCATCGTGCAAGCCGCAGCGCATCACGAGCGCTTGCGGGTGACCTCGGCCACTCTGTTGTCTCCCCGTTGGAGCCCTTTCCAC
>NZ_JBFRFE010000111.1:0-8880 GCF_052114665.1 Stenotrophomonas sp. 2YAF22
GCATGCGGCTGCGGTAGGTACCGGACACGCGCAGCTGCGAGCTCTTCCACGGCATGCGCCAGATCACCGAGCCGTTCACCGACCAGTCCGGCTGGTACAGCAGGCGGTCCAGGCGGCGCTGGCTGCCATCGCTGATGCGGTAGTTGGTCTGCCCGTCCAGTCGGGTGGCATTGAGGTACATGTCGAAGCGGTGGCGGCCCCACTGCAGGTTGCGGTTTGCCACCGCGAACTCGACACCGCGCAGCGTGGACTCATCGGTGTTCATGGGCTGGGTGACGCGGTAGCGGACATCACCGATGTTCTCGAACGTGGTCAGGGTATAGATGTCGTCCTTGATGACCTTGTCGAACAACGCGAGCGACACAACGCCGTTGTTGCCGTTGAAGTACAGATCCCAGGCCAGGTCGAGGTTGGTGGCGCGGCGCGGCTGCAGCGAGGCATTGCCCTGCTTGATGGTGCAGAAGCCTCCGCCCAGTTCGTCATCGCCACAGCTGGTGCTGGTGGCCTGGGCGATGTTGCTGGGTGTCGGCCGGCCCAGCGTGCGGCTGGCGGAGAAGCGCAGGCGCTGGTTCTCGCTCAGCTTGAAGGTCGCATTCAATGACGGCAGCAGGTTGTTGTAGCCGCCACTGCTCTTGCGGAATGCCGAGGTGTAGGTGGTACCGCCATCATCACTGAACGGGCTGAACGCATCGAAGGAGGTGTGGTCATAGCGCAGGCCGCCGATCAGCAGTAGCCGGTCCCAGGCGTAATGCGCCGAAACGTAGGCGTTGGCGATGTCTTCCACGTACTTGTAGTCGCTGGTGAAATCGGCATTCGGGTAGGCCGCATCATTGTTGCCCAGCTTCGGGTACAGCTCGTCATGCCACTTGCGGTTGTCGATCAGCGGGAAGCCGGGGACGCTGCCAAGCAGCGTCGAACCGGGATACAGATAGTCGTTCAGGGTCGCGCTGGTCTTGTAGTAGTCGAAATCGATGTCCTGCCAGATCTTCAGGTGGCGATACTCGGCACCAGCAGCGAGACCGAAGCCGCGCGCATCGGCATCGATGTTGTAGCTGAAGTCGGCACGCAGGTTGTCGATGCTCTCCTTGGCGTCACGCGGCGAGATGTAGGCCTGCGCGGGATTGAGCTTGAACGACGAGCTGGTCAGCAGACTGGAGTCCGAGACGCCCACCGCGTTTGGAAAGCCATGGCTGTCGTTGGCGTAGTCGACGAACAGGTTGCTCGGGTACGCGCGTACGCCCCAGTAGACCTGGGTGTTGTGGAAGGTCTCTTCGGTGTGGCCGGCGCGCAGGGTCAGCCGCGAAAGGTCGCCGATATCCCAGTTGAAGCTGGCGATCGCACCGCGGTTGCTGCGGTCCCAGCGGTCATGGCGATTCTTGATGTAGATGCTGTTGATCTGGGTGGTGCCGCCGTCCTCGGTCTGGTTGCGTATCGGGAACTTGGCATTGCCATACAGATCGGTCTTGTTCATCGTCGAGTTCTCGTAGAACCGGTRCGAGTACAGCAGCAGAGAGGCATAGAACGGGTCGTCCGATGGCTTCCATTCCAGCTTGGCCGAGCCACCGAAGTTGGTGATGTAGTTGGTGTAGGTGCCGGTGCTGAAGTTGCCCGGCGCGCGCAGACCGTTCCAGCCTTTCGCCTCGTCGGGGCCGGTGGTTCCATCGGTGAGGTACTTGCCGGCATCGTTGTAGTAGTAGTTCGATTCCACCCAGCGCTTGACGCTGTTGCGCGAGCGCTGTTCGTAGCGCGCGACCGCGACGATGCCGAACTGATCGTCGCCGCCGAACTGGTTGGAGAACACTGCCTTGGCGCTCTTGCCGAAGTGGCCCAGGGTCTTGTGGTCGCCACCCGCGCTGCGCCCCACATTGGTCTCGGCCGTGGAATGGATGCCGGCCACGTCGGCGAACACGTACTTGCCGGAGCGGTCAAAGGCGCTGCGGCTGATGATGTCGATCACACCACCGATGGCATCCGGTGCCTGCTCGGCGCTGAAGCTCTTGTAGATGTCGGTGCGGGTGCCGATGTCGCTGGGAATCAGCTGCAGGTTGTTCATGCGCTCGCCGGAGCCACTGCCGCCCACGCTTGCGATCGCGATGCCGTCGATGGTCGTGTAGTTGAGATTGGCCTGCACGCCGCGCACCGTCACGTAACGCGGTTCGCCCGCATCTTCCACCGCACTCAGGCCGGGCGCGGCCATCAGGCTCTCGGCCAGCGTCTCATCGCCGTAGCTGTCCATCTCGTCGTAGATCACAGAATCCTTGATCACCGGCGAGGTCTTCTTCTGGTCGATGACCTCATGGGCGGCGATTACCTTGATCGTGCCCAGGGTCGGGGCCACCACCTCTTCCGGTGGGCGCGATGCAGGTGCGGCCGGCCGGCTTTCCCGCGAGACCGGTGCCGCGTCGATGGCGATCACGTTGCCGTCCACCACCGTGTAGCGCAGGCCGGTGCCGGCCAGAAGCGTGTCCAGCGCCTGCTTGACGGTGGCCCCTCGCGGTACCGCGCCCGCCATGGGTGCAGAACCCGCGCCGGCATACAGGAACTGCACGCCTGAACTGCGTGAAAGCTGCTCCAGCGCCTGGCTCAGCGGCTGCGCGGCGATCGCTGCGGTGACCCGGGTCTCAAGCCCATTGGCCGACGCCGCCTGTGCATGCGCACCCAGACAGGGAGACAAGGCCAGTACCACCGACAGATAGAGCTTCTTGCGCATCACGGTTCCTTGGAGGAGAGAGGACTGCTGGTACCGCGTCGGCATGCGACGGCGGCTTCTCCCAAGTAAGAGCCGGCATCGGCGGAAGTGAAGAACGCCGATTCGATGAATTTTTTCTGACAGCCCTTCGCCGAACCCCGATCAACGGCTGGACACCCATACCGTGTCCGCTTCGCGGCGGATGACGAAGCGTGCGTCCCGCTGCAGGAATGCCTGCAGCGCGGCGACCCGATGCGCTTCCAGGCTGCCTGACAGGCGCGCCGCCCGCGCCGCGTCGTCGGTCAGCCGCACCTGTATCTGGTTGTGGCGGTTGAACGCTGCCGCCACCTCGTCCAGCCGCTCATCGCGGAACGACACCCGGCGCTGTTGCCAGTCCAGCAGCATCGACACCGGTATTTCCAATGGCTGCACCGCATGGCTGCGGTGATCGACCTGGACCACCTTCCCGGCAGGCAGCTGCGCCAGCCGTCGTTGCCCGCTACCGGCGGTCCAGACCTCCACCTCGCCGGACACCACGCCGATGCGCGTACTCTGCAAACGGCGCGACACATCGAACACGGTGCCGATGTCGAGGATCTGCAGATCGCCAACCTGCACCTCGAACGGCCGGCGATCCGCTGCGATATCAAACGTGGCCTCGCCGCTCAGCAGTTCAACCCGACGGCTGAACCAGCCGATGTTCACCCGCAGACGGCTGTCTGCGTTCAGGCGCACCTGCGTCCGGTCAGCCAGCACCACCTCACGCAGTTGCCCGTGGCCGGCGATCAGCATCTGTTCGCGAGGCATCAGCCACGGCACCAGTCCGGCCACCAGCAACAGGCAGCAGGCCACCGCAGCCACCCGCCTCCAGAGTGGTCGGCGTGATCGCGATGCAACCACGGCGCGCGGCACGGGCACCGGTACGGCAAACAACGGCACGACTTTCGCCGTTGCCGGCAGCTCCGGCAGCGCGGCCCTGTCCCCCTGCTCCTGTCCGTACGCCACCATCACCGCGCCTACCTGCCGGTGCACGTGCAGTACATGCAGGTACGCGCGTATGTGCTCGGGAGAGCGCTTCATCCATGCCATGAACTCGATGCGCTGAGCGGCGCTCAGGTCACCCTCGCGGTTGCACAGGAACCAGTGCGCGGCCTGCTCGGCCACCTCGTCATCCATCGCTGCAGGCTCCTGCCGGTTCATCCATCCTTCCCGGCGCCGAGCGCCTTCCTGCAGGCATCCAGTCCCTTGCCGATGTGCTTGCGCACCATGTGCACCGACACATCCAGCTGTGCCCCCACCTGCCGGCAATCCAGCCCATCGCGATAGTGCAGCTCCATCACCTGCCGCGTCGTCGGCGGCAGTTGCGCGATGGCGCCGCGGATTCCGCTCCAGCGCTGCGCCCGCTCGAAATCAGCTTCGATGTCCTCCTCGCTGCGGAGCACCTCGGCCAGCAGGTCGACGTCCTCGATCTGCGGCAGGCCGGAGCGCGAGCGTGCCTGTTCACGCGCCAGGTTGGCCGCCACCGCGAACAGATAGGCTTCGGGGTTCTCGATCGCCTGGGCATCTTCGCCGGTACTGCGCAGCAGCCGCAGGTAGACCTCCTGGGCCAGGTCCTCGGCATCGGCAGCCTGTGAACCACGCCGAAGGAAGAAGCCACGCAGCAGGCGGCGCCGCAAGGCGTAGCTCTTCTCCCAGATCCTGACGCTGTTCACAACCGACCAACCACCCCGAGGCTGGAAAACCCAGCAGGGTGCACACCAACGATGACATCCGCATTGCAGCGCCGCATGGCCAAGCGAAGGTTCGCGCAGACCCAATCGTCGCCCGTCTACCCGCCAGCCGATACGGCGCCTACGCTTGTCTCCTCGGCAGCCACCACGGCCGCCCCCGCGCCACGGACCTGCCGGCGCGACTCCGCTCCAGAGCTGTCGCCCTGCCGGCGGTGCCGTGCAGGTGCAGAACCGGCGCTCTCTGGAGACGCAGCATGAACCAGGCACACTTCCCTCTCGACGCCGATCCGCAGGAAACCCGCGAATGGCGCGAGTCCCTGCAGGCGGTGATCGAGGCCGGCGGCCGCCCCCGCGCGCACTATCTGCTGGACCAGCTCGATGCACTCGATGTGCAGCAGCATGGCGACCTGCACACCCGCGCGTGGACCGCCTACACCAACACCATCCCGCTCGAACGCCAGCCCGCGTACCCGGGTGACCTGGCAATCGAGCGGCGGTTGAACGCGATGATCCGCTGGAACGCCATGGTGATGGTGCTGCGTGCCGGCAGGCATTCCAATGTCGGCGGCCACATCGCCACCTACCAATCCGCAGCAGTCATGTATGACGTGGGCTTCGATCACTTCTTCCGTGGACGGACCGAAACCTTCGACGGCGACATGATCTACATCCAGGGTCATTCGGCCCCGGGCATCTACGGCCGGGCGTACGTGGAAGGCCGCTTCAGTGCCGAGCAGATGGACAACTTCCGCCGCGAAGCCGGACGCGAGGGCCTGTCCTCGTATCCGCACCCGCGGCTGATGCCAGGGTTCTGGCAGTTTCCCACCGTGTCGATGGGCCTGGGCCCGCTGACGGCGGCCTATCAGGCCCGCTACATGCGCTACCTGGAATACCGGGGGCTGAAGCAGCACCAGGGTCGCAAGGTCTGGGCCTTCCTCGGTGATGGCGAAATGGACCAGCCCGAATCGCTGGCGGCCATTTCGCTGGCTGGGCGCGAGCGCCTGGACAACCTGGTGTTCGTGGTCAACTGCAACCTGCAACGTCTGGACGGACCGGTGCGTGGCAACGCCAAGGTGATCCAGGAACTGGAAGGCACCTTCCGCGCCGCCGGCTGGAACGTGATCAAGGTGATCTGGGGCAGCGGTTGGGACGAGCTGCTGGCACGCGATCACAGCGGGCTGCTGCGCCAGCGCATGATGGAGTGCGTGGATGGTGACTACCAGACCTTCAAGTCGCAGAGCGGCGCCTACGTGCGCGAGCACTTCTTCGGGCGCTACCCGGAACTGCTGGCGCTGGTGGCGGACATGAGCGACGACGAGATCTGGGCACTGGCACGCGGCGGCCACGATCCGCAGAAGGTATTCGCCGCCTACCAGCAGGCGGTGAACACCAGCGGTCGCCCGAGCGTGGTGCTGGCCAAGACGGTGAAGGGCTTCGGCATGGGCGAGGCCGGCGAAGGCCAGAACATCAACCACCAGCTGAAGAAGATGAGCGCCGACGCGGTGCGTGCGTTCCGTGACCGCTTCGACCTGCCGGTCAGCGACGGGCAGCTGGAAGAGATGCCCTACCTGCGCCCGCAACCGGGCAGCGCCGAGGCGCTCTACTTCGCGCAGCGTCGCCAGGCGCAGGGCGGCCAGCTGCCGGCACGGCTGACCCAGGTCGATCCGTTGCCGCTGCCGTCGCTGTCCACGTTCAACGGGCAGTTGCAGGGCAGCGGTGATCGTGGCCAATCCACCACCATGGGCTTCGTACGCATCCTCACCACCCTGCTCAAGGATCCCGAACTGGGCAGGCTGGTGATCCCGATCGTGCCCGATGAATCGCGTACCTTCGGCATGGAAGGGCTGTTCCGCCAGATCGGCATCCATTCCTTCCTGGGCCAGCTGTACACCCCGCAGGACGCCGGCCAGCTGAGCTATTACAAGGAGTCCAAGGACGGCCAGATCCTGCAGGAAGGCATCAACGAATCCGGCGCAATCTGTTCGTGGATCGCAGCGGGCACCGCGTACAGCAACCACGGCCTGGCCACGATTCCGTTCTACATCTTCTATTCGATGTTCGGCCTGCAGCGCGTCGGCGACCTGGCCTGGGCAGCGGCCGACGCGCGCACCCGTGGCTTCCTGCTTGGCGCCACCTCCGGCCGCACTACCCTGATGGGCGAAGGCCTGCAGCACGACGATGGCCACAGCCACGTGCTGTCCTCGGTGATTCCAAGCTGCGTGTCCTACGACCCGACCTACAACTTCGAACTGGCAGTGATCATCCACGACGGCCTGCGCCGCATGTATGTGGACCAGGAAGACATCTACTACTACATCACCCTGCTCAACGAGAACTACCCGCACCCGGCCCTGCCTGACGGCGCCGAAGCCGGCATCCTGAAGGGGCTCCATCTGCTGCGTCCCGCTGCTGCCGACAGCACGGCACAGCCTCGCGTGCAGCTGATGGGCAGTGGCTCGATCCTGCGCGAGGTGCTGGCCGCCGCCGATCTGCTGCAGCAGGATTTCGCCATCGCAAGCGATGTCTGGAGTGCCACCAGCCTGACCGAACTGCGCCGTGATGGCCTGGCTGCCGAGCGCTGGAACCTGCTGCATCCGGCCGACGAGCCGCGCGCTCCCTACGTGCAGCAGTGCCTGCAGGACCATGCCGGGCCGGTGGTGGTGGCAACCGACTACATGAAGATCGTAGGCGACCAGATCCGCCCCTTCATCAACGACCGGCGCTTCATCGCACTCGGCACCGATGGCTTTGGCCGCTCGGATACTCGCGAATCGCTGCGCACGTTCTTCGAAGTCGATCGCCACTTCATCGTACTGGCGGCACTGAAGGCCCTGGCCGATGACGGGCATGTGGAACGGGGCCTGCTGCAGCAGGCGATCGACCGGTACGGCATCGACACCGGCAAGCGCGATCCCGCCGCGGCATGACAGAACAGCAACGGCACCCGCAGAGCACGCTTCTGTGGGTGCCGTTGCATCACATCACTACGGCAACCGCTTGAACAGGTTGGTCTGCAGGATCGGCGTGCCGTCATGGCCGAAGAAGGCCTTGGTTTCGGTCATCGTTGAACGATCGGCGGCCACCGTGTACACGCGGGTGGACGCCGGCGCGCCATGATCGACCAGCTGCATCACCAGCGTGTTCGGCGCCGGCAGTTTCAGCGTTGCCTGGTTGGCGCCGTAGCTGCCGGTCAGCGCCGCAGGCGTACCGTCCAGCGCCAGCGTACCGTCGGATTTCATGGTTTTGCCGTCATGCAGGACGATATCCACGTGCGAGCTCCACCTGCCCGCACCGGCATCCTTGAATTCCAGTACGACCTGTTGCGGCCGCTGTGCCTCAGGGAGTGCGGAAGTGGCGATCTCCAGCGACCAGCGGCCGAGCAGGGGCGAAGGCGGAGCGTCGGCTGCCTGCGCCGTCGATGCCTGCAGCGAAAGAAGGGACAGCAGCACAGCAGAAAACAGCTTCATGTGAGTCTCCTGTCGAGTGAAGAACCGTCTGCGCAACGTGCACGATGGCCACACTACCCGGACTCTGCAGCCACCGGGGCAGGCGCGTAACGAACTGCATCACAGTCCGGCAGTCCGATCCGGGGCCAGGCCCCACGGGGTGAGCATTCATCGAGGTGATTCCGCCGCGCTCAGCCGTTCCATCCCAGCCCGCGCGGCTCGTTGCTGAAGCCTGCGGCCCGCAGCGCGTCCACCAGCGCGCCGCGATGCACCGGCACATCATTGATCCGTTCCAGGGTGAAGGACAGGCGCCGCCCCCGGCGCAATGCCACGGCCAGGGCCTGTGCAGCGGCAACCAGAGTGTTGGCCGCATCCCCTGCTCCGCCCTCGATCCAGCTGGACAGTTGCCGCCCGCCCTGCGCCAGGTACAGCAGCAACCGGCCGTTGCCGATCACCACCATCGCACCGGAACGCCGCAGCGGACGTGCACCGGCCACCGGCTGCGGCCACGGCAGCAGGCTGCCGAAGGGATTGGCCGGATCCAGCGCTGACAGCGCGACGACCGACAGCTCACGCGGCACACGCTCGGACAGCTCGCGCAGATGGTCGATGGTGCCGCGCTCTGCAAACTGTGCTCCGCCCAGCCCCGCCACGAAGCGGCCGCGCAGGACCTGCCCGGCATCTTCCATGCCTCGATAGACAGGCTGCAGTGCAGGGAACCCACCGGTTACCGCTTCGGTCATTGCCGCCGCCCGTGTCACCACCCGGTAGCGATCAAGCAGGCCTTCGCCCAGCGCCAGCGCGCGCACGGTGTCGTTGCTGCGCTCGCGGGGCAGCAACGACCATCGCCCCGCCAGGGTCGGCCCGCTGGCAATGGCCGGGTCCAGCGCCGTGGCCCGCGCGTCCAGCGTCGGCATGAAGCGGAAACCCCGCGTGCGCCGCGAGGCCGACGCAACGCGCGCCCGCTGCTGGCGCACACCGGCCAGGGCTCGCAACGGCGACCACAGGTCGCTGC
>NZ_JBFRFE010000112.1:0-8839 GCF_052114665.1 Stenotrophomonas sp. 2YAF22
GTCGACGGTGGCGCGGCGCTGGACCGCGTGTACCCGTGGGGCGCGCTGTGGTGCCTGTTGCCGGCCGAAGACTGGCCACACATGCAGCAGCTGCGGCAGCGCTACGTCGCCGCGCGCAAGATGATCGGCCTGCTGCCGGTGGGCACCCGACCCGGTGACGACACGCCTCGCCTGAGCTTCTTCTGGAGCCTGCCGCGTGCGGATTTCGACCGCTGGCAGGGCGACGGCATGGCGCCGTGGCTGGAAGAACTGCATGCGCTGTGGCCACAGGCGGGCGCGCGCTTCGCCCATCTGCGTGACGCTGGTCAACTGGCGCGCGCGGTGTACCGCGATGCCGTGATGAAGCGTTGGCATCAGGGGCGGCTGGTGCTGGCAGGCGATGCAGCACATGCGATGAGCCCGCAGCTGGGGCAGGGCGTGAACATGGCGCTGCTGGATGCACTGGCACTGCGCGACGCGTTACGCACCCACGGTGGTGGCGAACCGGCATTGCAGGCCTACCAGGCGCAACGACGTGCGCATGTGGCGGTCTATCAACGCTGGAGCCGCTGGCTGACGCCGCTGTTCCAGTCCGATCGCGATGCGTGGGCAAAGGCGCGCGATGAGCTGTTGGGACCGATGGGACGACTGCCTGGCGGGCGTGGGCACATGCTGCGCGTGCTCAGCGGCACCCAGCACGGATGGCTGGGCGCGTTGCCGCTCGATCCGGCATTCATCCAGGCGCTTGCCGCTGCGCCCCTGCCGCTACAGGGCGTGGAAATGCCGGCCACCGCGTGAAGCCTTTCGTTACGGCATTTAACGATTGCCTCACCCCGTATGTGCGACAAGAGATGAGCACGCGGCAGCCGCGTCGCCCGCTTTCCTTTTCGTGATCGATCATCGCGTGGCCCGGGTGGCGCCGCCGTCGTTGCCTGCTGCGGCCCGGATGCGCCGCACGAACGAGGAGGATGCCATGTTGTTCGCGGTCGAGAAGCTGGAATCGGAAATCTGCAAGCTGCGCGGTCTGCTGCGGATGCTGCACGAGGACCAGCCCGACGTACTGGAAGATGTGTTCGAGTTTCATGTCGGCAGTCTGATCAGCCACGCATCACCGGAAAGCCACGGCCATATCCGCGCCTGCGCACAGGAAATGCTGATGGCGATACAGGCACYGCCGCGTCATGCCGACGAGGCGACGCAGGATTTCAGCCTGATGCGCGGAATCGCCGCCCGCCCGTCGTAATTCCGCGCAGGTCTCGACGCCTCAGCGAACCGGCAGCGGCACCACGCTGTCTTCCACACAGGCGAGCAGCTGTTCGCCCGGCGCCAGTACAGGCACCACACCGGCGGTGAATGCCGAGAATGCCGGCAGGATGGTCACGCCCTGGCGCAGCCAGAACGCGGGGAAGCGCCGACGCAGTGCCGGCAACGCAACCTGCGGATGCACATGGCCCGCCAGCACGTGCGCGGAGGCATCGGCCAGCGGCTCGTGCCGCAGCAGGAACGGTCCCAATTGAGCGTCGTCATGCATCTGCACCTGCAGCGCCGCCTTCGGCAGATCACGGTCGTGATTGCCGCGCACCACGTGGATGTCCAGCGCCGCGTGCTGCTCTCGCCAACCGAGCCATTGCTGATACCAGGCCGCGCGATGCGCCGGGCCGTGCAGGACGTCGCCGAGGATCCATAGTTGCTGGCATTGGTGCATGGTCACCAGGTCCTGCAGGCGCTGCAGGTCATTGCCGGTGCCGCCCGACGGCAGGGCGATTCCCGCACGCCGGAACACGTCCGCCTTGCCCAGGTGCAGGTCGGCGATCAACAACGCGCGCTGTGCCGGCCACAGCAGCGCCCGGCCGCCGAGCAGAAGCATCGACTCACCTCCCAGCTGCAGCGGAAGATCAGCGGCCATGGCGACGCTCCAGCTGCTGCGCGGCACGCTGCACGCGCGTGCGCCAGTCTTCATTGCTGAATTGCCCACGCAGGCGTTCGGCCCACAAGGGAAATGCCAGCGGGGTCAGTGATGAGGGCCGCTGCAGGGACAACGAACGTGTGGCGATGCGTGCCAGCACTTGCCGCAACCCGGGCAGGTCGAGGCTGTCGTGCAGTACTTCCTGCTCGGCCAATGCCAGCAGCAGATGCTCCGGGTCGTGCTCGCGCAGCACGTCATGCAGCAGTCCGGCGGAGGCCTGCAGCTGGCGCAGCGAGCGTGGCATGCCACCCGGCAGGCTGGGTACCAGCAGGCCCGCCACGCGCGCGATGCCGCGGAACTGGCGGCGCGCCAGCTCGCCCAGGTTCACCGCTTCGCGCAGGTCCTGCAGCAGATCGCCAGCATCCAGCATTGCCCGCCAGTCCTGTTCCTGCAGATCCACCGGCGTGGCCGGAGCGAGCACCAGGCCATGGTCATTCACTGCATAGCCGATGCTGTTGCGTTGCCGACGGGTGCAGCGAAGGGCCAGCAGCGCGGCCAGCGCTTCGTGCACATGGCGGCCCGCAAAGGGATAGACGAACAGGAACTGGCCTTCGCGTCGGCGCACGTCTTCCACCAGCAGGTGGTCGGGCGATGGCGCCGCAGACAGCTGCGACTGCAATGCCAGCAGCGGCGCAAGCCACCGCGACTCCGCGCTCTGGTCGGCGCCTGACAGCACCTTTTCCAGTTCGCGGCCCAGCGGCATCGACAGTGGCAGTTGACCGCCCTGCCAGCGCGGTACCACGCCATCACCACCACCGCGCGCCACGCGCACGAACGCGGTCATGTCGCGCAGCTGCACCAGCTCCAGCAGCCGCCCTGCAAACTGGAAACGGTCGCCGCGGCGCAGGCGGCTGGCGAACTGCTCTTCCACCGCGCCCAGGCTGCCGCCACGCAGGAACTGTACGCGCACGCTGCCGTCGCTGCTGATGGTGCCGATCGACAGCCGATGGCGCAGCGCCTGGCGGCGATCGGGCATGCGGTACACGCCGTCGGCATCGCGTACCACCTTATGGAACTCCGGGTACCGGGACAATGCACGTCCGCCCTGCACGATGAAATCGATCACCGCATTCCACTGTGCGTCCTCCAGCGCGGCGAAGGCATGCGTGCCACGGACCTGTTCCAGCAGTGCAACTGCGTTGAAGCCGCCCGCCAGCGCGCGGCTGACGGCGTGCTGGGCCAATACGTCCAGCGACAACGTGGGAGGACGTCGCGCTTCGATCACCCCGTCATGCAACGCGTGCCGGGCCGCCGCGTACTCGGCCAGTTCCAGCGCATGGCTGGGAATGCACAGTATCTGGCCGCTGGCACCGGGCCGATGGCGTGCACGCCCGGCGCGCTGGCGCAGGCGCGCCACGCCCTTCGGGCTGCCCAGCTGCAGCACCTGGTCCACTTCCGGAAAGTCCACGCCCAGATCAAGGCTGGAGGTGGCCACCACGCACCGCAACGTGCCCGCACGTAGTCCGTCTTCAACCTGCTGTCGCAGCGCAGGATCCAACGAGCCGTGGTGCAGGGCGAGCGTGCCGGCATCCTCCGGCCACACGGCTGCGAGGGCCTGGTGCCACAGTTCCGCCTGCGCACGGGTATTGGTGAAGAGCAGGCTGCTGCGTGCACGGAACAATGCATCGAGAACGCGCGGAAGCTGGGAAAGGCCAAGATGCCCGGCCCATGGAAAGCGTTCGCCGGGTTCGGGCAGCAGGCTGCGGATCGTCACCGGCCGCTGCCGTGCACCTTCCACGATCGTTGCCTGTGGACGATGTGGCAGCAGTACGTCGCGCGCCTGTGGCAGGTTGCCCAATGTGGCCGACAACCCCCACAGCTGCGCCGCGGGGGCCGCCTCACGCAGCAGCGCCAGGTTCAACTGCAGCAGCACGCCGCGCTTGTTGCCCAGCAGTTCGTGCCATTCGTCCACCACCACGCAGCGCAGTTGGCGCATGCGCTCAAGGGTGTCGGGATAGCTGAGCAGCAGCGCCAGCGACTCCGGCGTGGTGACCAGCACGTCGATGCGACCTTCGCGGGCCAGGCGCCTGTCGCGGTTGCTGGCATCGCCGCTGCGCAGCCCCACGCGCCAGCCCAGGCCAAGGCCGTCGATCGGCGCCTGCAGCGCGCGTGCGGTATCGCTGGCCAGCGCACGCAGCGGCGTTACCCACAGCACCTGCAGCGGGCGTACCGCGCTGGCGCGACGCGGTGCGGGGGGCGGGTCGAGCATCGCCTGCAGCAGGGGGCCGCCGAACATGGCAAGGGTCTTGCCGCTACCGGTGGGCGTGTGCAGCAGGCCCGATTCGCCCGCCAGATAGTGACGCCACATCGCGCGCTGGAAGGGCAGGGGGCGCCAGCCGCGACTGCCGAACCACTCGTGCAGGCGCTGCAGCGCATCGCTGCGCTTCATCGCGCCAGCGCCTGCAACTGGGCCAGGTGGTCGGCTTCGGCAGCCGGCTTGTCGTGGCGCCAGCGCAGGATGCGTGGAAAGCGTACGGCGATGCCGGACTTGTGGCGCGCGCTGCGGTTGACCGCTTCGAAACCAAGTTCGAACACCTGTTCGGCACTTACGCTGCGCACCGGGCCGAAGCGTTCACGCGTGTGTGCACGTATCCAGCGGTCGAGGGCGAGGATTTCCTTGTCGTCCAGACCGGAATAGGCCTTGGCTACTGGAACCAGTGTCTCGCCGTCCCAGACGCCGAAGGTGTAGTCGGTATACAGCGTGCTGCGCCGACCATGGCCTGCCTGCGCGTACAGCAACACCGCATCGATCGTGAGCGGTTCGACCTTCCACTTCCACCAGTCGCCACGGCGACGCCCGGACTGGTAGACCGAATCACGACGCTTGAGCATCAGCCCTTCCACGCCACGCTCGCGCGATGCTTCGCGCAGCTGCGCGGCATGCTGCCAATCGTCGGCGTCTACCTCGGGCGACAGCTGAATTCGCGGATCGCCGAGCGCACCGACCACCTCGGCCAATTGCACGCGTCGCTGCTGCAGCGGCAGCGCACGCAGGTCCTCACCGTCGCGCTCAAGCAGATCGTAGGCCAGCACGCGTACCGGCGTGTTGCGCAGGGTCGCCGCTCCCGGTTTGCGGCGCTGGATGCGGGTCTGCAGGGCGGTGAATGCACGCGGCAGATTGTCGGCGTCGTCCCATGCCAGCAGCTCGCCATCGAGTACGCAGCCATCGGGCAGAGACGCTGCCGCCTGTTCGATCTCCGGGAAGCGACCGTCCAGCCGTTCTTCGCCGCGCGACCACAACGCCACCTCGCCCTGGCGCCGCAGCAACTGCAGGCGGATGCCATCCCACTTCCATTCCAGCAGCCAGTGGCTGATGTCGCCCAGCCGCTCGGTGGGCTCGCCTTCCAGCGGCGAAGCGAGGAAGAACGGGTAGGGCTGCTGACGATCGGTCGGCAGTTCTTCGGCAGACAGCAAGGTGGTAAGCAGGCCGGGGGAGGGCACCCAGTCGCCGAGCATGCGCTGGGCGATGCGGGCGATATCCAGCCCGGACCACTCGGCCAACGCCTGCTGCACCACGCGCTGCGACACACCAACGCGCAGCGCGCCGGTCAGCAGCTTGTTGAAGACCAGGCGTTCGGCCGATGCCAGCTGTCGCCAGCCGTCGACTACGGCGGCACGACGCACCGGCTCCGGCTGGTTGGCAACGGCAAGCAGGTGGTGTTCGATCCAGTCGGCCAGAGGCCGATCCTCGGCTTCGGTGGCTGGATCATCCAGCAGCAGGGTAAGCGTTTCAGCAAGGTCGCCGACCTGCGCGTAGCTGTCCTCGACCAGCCAGGGCGGCAGACCGGATTCTTCAGCGATCCACGTCCGCAATTCGCCGCTGCCCGCAATTTTCCGGYGCGCGCCGCCCACCTTGCCACCGCTGAGCAGGTACAGCGCCCACGCTGCGTCGTGCGGACGTGCGTGCTGGAAGTAGTTGATCAGCGCCGCGCGCTTGTCCAGCGTCGCCGTGCTGCGATCCAGTCGCTGGTACAGCGCGGCGAAGGCCTTCATTCCTCGCCTCCGAAATCGGTGCGGAACGCTTCGGCGGCGACGCCGCGTTCGCGCAGGTACGGAATCAACGCATCGGTGTTGCCGTGGGTGGCAATGACCCGCTGCGCGCCGGTCTGGGTGATGGTCTGCAGCAGCGCTGGCCAATCGGCATGGTCGGAGATCACGAAGCCACGGTCGACGTTGCGGCGGCGGCGGTTGCCGCGCAACTGCATCCAGCCCGAGGCGAAACCGAGCTGGTGACGGCCAAACCGGCGCAGCCAAGGCGTACCGGCGGCCGAGGGCGGGGCCAGGATCAGCTGGCCGGCCGCATCGGGCTGACGCCCCTGTTCGGCAACGGTGAGCGTGTCGAGCATGGGCACACCGGCCTGGCGATAGACGGCCACGCCGTTGGCGATGGCGCCATGCAGCCAAGCAGGCTGGTCATCCACCGCACGCAGCTCGGCAAGCACGCGTTGCGCCTTGCCCAGCGCATAGCAGAGCAGCACTGCCGCTTCGCCCCGCTGCGCGCACTCGCGGCGCCAGGCGGCGATCTCGGCCGCCACGGCACGGGTATCGGGCCAGCGATAGATCGGCAGCGCGAACGTCGCCTCGGTGATGAAGGTATCGCAGGGCACCACTTCGAACGGGGTGCAGGTGGGGTCTGGCTGGCGCTTGTAGTCGCCCGACGCCACCCAGACCTGCTCACCATCGTCGATGCGCACCTGCGACGAGCCGAGCACGTGGCCGGCGGGATGCAGCGATACCTGCACCCGGCCCAGCGCGAACGGCACGCCCTCGGCATGCGCGTGCAGCGGCACATCGCCCAGGCGCCAGCGCAGAATCGGCACGCTGCCGGTGCTGCAGTGGTACTCGCCCATGCCCGGACGCGCATGGTCGCCATGGCCATGGGTGATGACCGCGCGCGGTACCGGCCGCCAGGGATCGATATGGAAATCGCCTGCCGCGCAGTACAGCCCTTCCGGCCGCAGTACTACCAGATCGTCTTTGCCTRCCATGCCGTCACTGTGGCGGTCCGGTCGTGCACGTGGCGAGAATCGGCCTGAACGCGGGGTTGCCGGGCGATACGGCACAATCGGACCGCACACCTCTTGCCGGCGGGGAAAGAACCGATGAGTGGACCGAGCTTCAACAGCAGCGCCCCCTACGAAACCCATGTGGTGCTCAACCAGCCGCCGCCGTTCGCCGGCCGGCAGCTGTGGACCGACGACATCGCATTGATGGAGGCCGTGCAGCGCGAGGGCGYGGCGGCGTTCGCACCGCGGTTGGCGGCGTACGGAGGACTGGCCGGCGACGCGCTGTACCGGCTGGGCTTCGATGCCAACCGCGATCGCCCACGCCTGCGCACCCATGATGCGCAGGGACATCGCATCGACACCGTGGAGTTCCATCCGTCGTATCACCAGTTGATGCAGACGGCGAAGGAGCATGGCGTTGCCGGGCTGTCCTGGCACGAGCCGCAGCCCGGCGCGCATGTCGCGCGCGCTACGCTGAGCTACCTGCACCACCAGGCCGAGGCCGGCACCAGCTGCCCGTTGACCATGACCCATGCCGCGGTAGCCGTGCTGCGCGGGCAGCCGCATCTGGCCGAGTGGTCGCGCAAGGCCGCCGCACCGGTATACGACCCGCGCGATGTGCCAGTGGCCGACAAGGCCGGCATCACCCTGGGCATGGGCATGACCGAGAAGCAGGGCGGTTCGGATGTGCGCGCCAACACCACCCGCGCCGAACCCATCGACGGCGAGCGCTATCGGCTGATCGGCCACAAATGGTTTTTCTCCGCACCGATGTGCGATGGCTTCCTGGTACTTGCGCAGGCGCCGGCCGGATTGACCTGCCTGTTGATGCCACGGCGCCTGGCTGATGGCGATCGCAATGCATTCCGCCTGATGCGCTTGAAGGACAAGCTGGGCGACTGGGCCAACGCCTCCAGCGAAGTGGAGTTCTGTGGCGCACAGGCCTGGCGTGTGGGCGAGGAGGGACGCGGGGTGGCCACCATCATCGGCATGGTGATGATGACCCGGCTGGACTGCATGCTGGGCGCTGCGGCGGAAATGCGCATGGCGCTGGCGCAGGCGCTGCATCACGCGCGGCATCGACGCACCTTTGGAAAGCCACTGATGGACCATCCGCTGATGGCCAACGTGCTGGCCGATCTGGCGCTGGAATCGGAAGCGGCCACGGTGCTGGCGATGCGCATCGCGCGCGCGGTCGATCGCGCTGGCAGCGATCCGGCCGAGGCCGCGCTCGCGCGGCTGGGTACGGCCTTGGGCAAGTACTGGATATGCAAGCGCGCACCTGCGTTCGTCAACGAAGCGCAGGAATGCCTGGGCGGTGCCGGCTACGTGGAGGAATCGATGTTGCCGCGGCTGTACCGGCAGGCACCGTTGAATTCGATCTGGGAAGGCAGCGGCAACATCCAGTGCCTGGATGTGCTGCGCGCGCTGGCGCGCGAGCCGGAGGTGCTGGCGGCGCTGCACGGTGAACTGGAGGCGGTGGCCGATCGTGATGCGCGTTATGCGTCGGCACTGCAGGAGTGGCGCGATGCGGCGGCGCCGCAGGAGGCACAGGCACGGGTGTTCTGCGAACGCACTGCCTTGCTGCTGCAGGCGGCGCTGTTGCTGCGCGCGCGCAGTCCGATGGCCGAAGCGTTCATCCGCAGCCGGTTGCACGGCGAGCATGGGTTGGCGTTCGGCACGCTGCCGGCGGGGTTGGATGTGGCGGCGATGCTGGCACGCGCGCTGCCGTAGGTGACGGCCAACGGCGAAGCCCCTCATGGTGGGCGGCGCAGGAGCGCGGCCTTGGACGGTTTCCGTGCGCGCCCAGCACGGAATCAACAGAAGAAGCGAAAAGCAGAAAAGCCGCGGCGATGCCGCGGCTTTTCCGGTAGCGCCGGGCCATGCC
>NZ_JBFRFE010000113.1:0-8779 GCF_052114665.1 Stenotrophomonas sp. 2YAF22
GATGCTGGAGCTGCCGTCGTACCGCATTCCGCATCCGCGCGACCTCGCCGTCGGCCTGTACGAGCGCGGCATGATCTTCCTCAAGCGTGTCGGCGGCATCATCCTGGCGCTGACCATCCTGCTGTGGTTCCTGCTGTCGTTCCCGGGCGCGCCCGCCGACGCGACGATGCCGGCCATCGACTACAGCTACGCCGGCCAGATCGGTCATGCGATGACCGCGATCTTCGCGCCGCTGGGCTTCAACTGGCAGATCTGCATCGCCCTGATTCCGGGCCTCGCTGCGCGCGAAGTAGCGGTGTCCTCGCTGGCGACGGTGTATGCGCTGTCGGCCGCCGATGATGATGCGGCGATCTCCGCACTGTCGCCGGTGGTGGCCGACGGCTGGTCGCTGGCTACCGGCCTGGCCCTGCTGGTGTGGTTCATCTACGCGCCGATGTGCATTTCGACGCTGGCCACCATCAAGCGCGAGACCAACTCGTGGAAGACGATGGGCTTCTCGGCGTTCTACCTGTTTGCTGCGGCCTATGTCGCGGCGCTGATCACCTACCAGGTGACCGTGGCGCTGGGAGGCGGCTGATGGACGCCGGCCTGCTGGTGCAGTACCTGATCATCGCGGTGGCCGTGCTGGCCAGTGCGTGGGTGGTGTTGAAGAAGCAGGCGCCCGGCACCGTGCGCAAGCTGCGCGGCGCGCTGGCACTGGCGCTGCTGAAGCCGGGCCGTGCGGCCTGGCTGCAGGCGCTGGGCCGGAAGATCGCGCCGCCGGCCACTGGCGGTGGCGGTGCGTGCGGCGGCTGCGACAGCTGCGGACCGACGCCGCCGAAGCAGCACTAGAGAGGCGTCTGGGCGCTGCCCTGGTGGGTGCGGACCTTCCCTGGTGGGTGCGGACCTTGGTCCGCACTGCCGATTGATCATCCACGCATGGCGTGGATCTACGCATCCCCAGCGCTGCCCTCCAGCGGTGTCGGAATTGATCATCCACGCATGGAGTGGATCTACGTTGCAGGCAGGGTGAGGCGACCGGTTCGCGGCTATGCCTCAACCTGCCCGCGTGCCAAGCTCCGCTGCCAGTGCCAACCAGCGTTCGCGCTGTTGCGGCGTGCTGCTGCGCACCGGGCCCAGCCGGCTGACCCGCACCGGGCGGATGCCGCAGAACTCAAGGATGGTGGCACGGATCTGGGTGATGCCCGGATCGCGGTAGATCCAGCGGTAGTACCAGGGCGGCGTATCCAGCGTGGTGATGACCCGCGCGCTGCGCCCCGCCAGCAGCCGGTCCCACCACACCGAATCGCGACGGTAGCGGAAGGCGAAGCCCGGCAGCAGCACGCGGTCGAAGAAGCCCTTCAGCAGTGCCGGCATCGCGCCCCACCAGGTCGGGTAGACCAGCACCAGGTGGTCGCAAGCCTGGATCGCGTCTGCTGCATCCTGCAGGTCGGTTTCCAGTGGCTGGATCTGGCGATAACCGTGGCGCAGCACCGGGTCGAACTGCAGTTCACCCAGGGCGATCATGTGCACGCGGTGGCCGGCGTTGCGGGCGGCGGTCGCGTAGCGGTGGGCGAGGGCGCCGCACAGGCTGTCGCGGTCGGGATGGCCAAGCAGGATCAGGATGGAACGGGACACGGCAGTCTCGGAGGCTGGAAGGCGACCGACGTTGCGCTATGCCCCAAGGGCAGAGTCAAACCCCGCCAGGGCAGCCAGCGGGAGCCAGCACGCAGGTGCCATCGCCCTGCTGCAGCCATTGCCGCAGCTCGTCACCCACCTGCTGTAGTTCGACCTCGACGCGGGCAAGCCGCTCGCGCTCGGCGGCAATCGCAGTGCGCTGGCGCTCCAGCAGGGCGAGCACGGCTGGCCAGTCCAGCTGGCCGTCGCCACGCTGCAGGCGGGTGATGGCGGCCAAGCCGATGCCCAGCCCCAGTGCCTGCCGGATCAGCTGCACCCAGGCCACGTCCTGCTCGCTGTAGTCGCGATAGCGGTTCAGGCGCGGCACTGGCGGCAGCAGGCCGCGTGCCTCGTACAGGCGGATGGCCTTGGCGCTGGCGCCGGTGCGGCGGGCGACTTCGGAAATGCGCACCGTTTCAGCCCTGCATCCGCGCAGGCGGCATGACGGCGTCAGCGCTTGGCGCGGGCGGTTTGCAAAGGTGCATGGGGTGCGGGCCAGCGCTTGAAGGGGCACGCAGCGTAGCAGCGACAGTGCTTGCCGGACCATGCGTGCTGCCGCTAGCCTGCGTGCATGAACCAGACTCCCCTGCGATTGCTTATTCACGGCGCCTCCGGGCGCATGGGCCAGGCCCTGTTGCGGCTGGCCGCCGAACATCCTGATTCCCTGCAGATCGTCGCTGCGGTGACCGGCCGTGCGCCGGCGCAGCGGGTGATCGACGGCGTGCCGTTCTTCGCGGCCAGCGAGTTGCCGGGGGCGCCGGTGTTCGATGTGGCGATCGACTTCAGCCTGCCCGAGGGCTTCGATGCGCTGCTGGCACTGTGCGTGGAGCGCGGTGCGGGACTGGTATCGGGCACCACCGGTATTTCCAGTGTGCAGCGCCAGGCACTGGAAGCAGCGGCGGCGAAGATCCCGCTGGTGTGGGCGTCGAACTTCAGCCTGGGCGTGGCGGTGCTCGATGAGCTGGTGGAGCGTGCGTCGCAGGCGCTGGCCGGCTGGAACTGCGACATCGTCGAATCGCACCATACGCAGAAGAAGGACGCTCCCTCGGGCACGGCGTTGACCTTGGGCGCCGCGGCGCAGCGGGGCGGGGCCGAGCCGCAGTACGCCAGCCTGCGCGCCGGAGACATCGTCGGCGAGCATCTGGTGCAGTTCACCGGCCTGGGCGAGCGCATCGAACTGGTGCACCGGGCCACCAACCGCGACATCTTCGCCCGCGGGGCGCTGTTTGCTGCTCGCCAGCTGCAGGGTCGGGCGGCTGGCAGCTACCGGGTAAGGGACCTGCTGGACGGGCCCGGGTAACGGTCCCGGGTCGATGGTAGATGCCAACCTTGGTTGGCAGCCGTTGCTGAACGCGCCAACCAAGGTTGGCGCCTACCGGAGCCGGGCAGGTCGGATGGCAGCGGCCCGGTCATCGGCCTGCATACGCACCCGGATTGAAATGAATGCGCAATCGCCTGTTCATGAATGGCGATAACCGCTGGCGCGAGCGCCCCGGCACCGCTACAATTCGCACTCGCCGAATCACGAAAGCCGGACCGGTCCCAGACCGTACGTCCGCGCTTTTTTGCAACCGGATTTCCGTGAAGCGCAGGCGTGACTTCGGCACCCCCTCGGTAGCCAAAGTGAGAATTCCGTGACCCAAGCCGCAATCCTCGTCCTCGAAGACGGCACCGTATTCGAGGGCGAATCCGTAGGCGCGCCCGGCCTGTCCGTCGGTGAGGTGGTGTTCAACACCGCCATGACCGGCTACCAGGAAGTGTTGACCGACCCGTCCTACGCCCGGCAGATGGTCACGCTGACCTATCCGCACATTGGCAACACCGGCATGACCGACCAGGACAATGAAGCGTCCAAGGTGTGGTCGGCCGGCCTGATCGTGCGCGACGTACCGCGCCGCCCGAGCAGCTGGCGCAGCCAGGTGTCGCTGCAGGACTGGCTGATCCAGCGTGGCGTGGTCGCCATCGCCGGCATCGACACCCGCAAGCTGACCCRCATCCTGCGCGAGAAGGGCGCCCAGAACGGCGCGCTGATGGCTGGCGACGACATCGATGTGGAAAAGGCACTGGAAGCGGCCCGCAAGTTCCCGGGGCTGAAGGGCATGGATCTGGCCAAGGTCGTGACTACCGACAAGACCTACGTCTGGACCGAGGGCCAGCTGGACCTGGATGCCAACGCCTTCGTCAGCGTGCCGGCCCAGTACAAGGTCGTGGCGTACGACTTCGGCGTGAAGACCAACATCCTGCGCATGCTGGCCGAGCGCGGCTGTGAGGTCACCGTGGTGCCGGCGCAGACCCCGGCCGCTGAAGTGCTGGCGCTGAAGCCGGACGGCGTGTTCCTGTCCAACGGCCCGGGTGACCCGGAACCGTGCGACTACGCGATCGCCGCGATCAAGACCTTCATCGACGTGAAGATCCCGACCTTCGGCATCTGCCTGGGCCATCAGCTACTGGGCCTGGCCTCGGGCGCGAAGACGATCAAGATGGGCCATGGCCACCACGGCGCGAACCATCCGGTGCAGGACCTGGACAGCGGCCGGGTGATGATCACCTCGCAGAACCACGGCTTCGCGGTGGATGAAGCGACCCTGCCGGCCACCCTGCGGGTGACCCACCGTTCGCTGTTCGACGGCACCAACCAGGGCATCGCCCGCACCGATGTGCCGGCGTTCTCGTTCCAGGGCCACCCGGAAGCCTCGCCGGGCCCGACCGACGTCGGTCCGCTGTTCGATCGTTTCGTGACCTTGATGGCCGAGGCCAAGGCTTGATGCGCAGCGTCGCTCTGCTGCTGTCGCTGTGCTGCGCCGCGGGTGCGGCACAGGCCGCTCCGGCGTCCGACGCCGACGTGGCTGCGGTAGTGAAGACGCTGGGCATGGGCTCGCTGGGCACCACCATGGCCAGCCTGGTGATCGACAGCACGCCGGCGTTGAAGGCGTTGCCGGATGCCGACCAGGCATGCGCGCAGGCACCCGTGCGCGATCTGCTGGATGCACAGTTCCGCCGTTCGATCATCCAGGGTCTGGGCAGCGATGGCGATGTGGTGATCGCCGAATGGTCGCGCTTCCTGGCCACGCCCGCGGGCCAGGCCCTGTCGACCACGTTCGCCAATTCCACCCCGGAAAATACCGAGGCCAAGGCCGGCGCCGGTCTGGCTGGCGCGGACCGCGCACAGCTTGCCGCCTTCATGGCCAGCCCGACGTACCGACGCATGGTGGCGTCGTTCGAAAGTGGGCCGGCGATTCCAGAGGATCTGGACGCGCAGTTGGCCAAGCCGTTGCAGGACCAGTGCCGGATTGCGCTGAAACCCGAAGAGATTTCCTGATCGACAGCGTGCGATCACTCCCCCTTGTCACGCTGTACTGACTTAGAGAAGAAAATGCCCAAGCGCACTGACCTCAAGACCATCCTCATCATCGGTGCCGGCCCGATCGTCATCGGCCAGGCCTGTGAGTTCGATTACTCCGGCGCCCAGGCCTGCAAGGCCCTGCGTGACGAGGGCTACCGCGTGGTGCTGGTCAACAGCAATCCGGCCACGATCATGACCGACCCGGAGATGGCCGACGCCGTCTACATCGAGCCGATCAACTGGCAGACCGTCGAGAAGATCATCGCCAAGGAGAAGCCCGACGCGCTGCTGCCGACCATGGGTGGCCAGACCGCGCTGAACTGCGCGCTGGACCTGGCCGACAACGGTGTGCTTGAGAAGTACAACGTCGAGCTGATCGGCGCCAAGCGCGAAGCGATCATGATGGCCGAAGACCGCGAGCTGTTCCGCGTGGCGATGAGCGAGATCGGCCTGGAGTGCCCGACCGCTGCCGTTGCCCATACCCTGGACGAAGCGCTGGAGATCCAGACCCGCGTCGGCTATCCGACCATCATCCGCCCCAGCTTCACTTTGGGCGGCAGTGGCGGCGGCATTGCCTACAACCGCGAAGAGCTGATCGAGATCGTCAACCGCGGCCTGGAACTGTCGCCGACCACCGAAGTGCTGGTCGAAGAGTCGGTGCTGGGCTGGAAGGAATTCGAGATGGAAGTGGTCCGCGATAMCRMGGACAACTGCATCATCGTCTGCTCGATCGAGAACCTGGACCCGATGGGCGTGCACACCGGTGACTCGATCACCGTGGCCCCGGCGCAGACCCTGACCGACAAGGAATACCAGCGCCTGCGCGATGCCTCCATCGCCGTGCTGCGCAAGATCGGCGTGGACACCGGTGGTTCGAACGTGCAGTTCGGCATCAACCCGGATACCGGCCGCGTGGTGGTGATCGAGATGAACCCGCGCGTGTCGCGTTCCTCGGCGCTGGCGTCCAAGGCCACCGGCTTCCCGATCGCCAAGGTCGCGGCCAAGCTGGCCGTGGGCTACACCCTGGACGAACTGAAGAACGAGATCACCGGCGGCCTGACCCCGGCCTCGTTCGAGCCGTCCATCGACTACGTCGTCACCAAGATTCCGCGCTTCGCTTTCGAGAAGTTCCCGGCTGCCGATGCACGCCTGACCACCCAGATGAAGTCSGTSGGCGAGGTGATGGCGATGGGCCGCACCTTCCAGGAATCGATGCAGAAGGCCCTGCGTGGCCTGGAAACCGRCAAGGTCGGCTTCGACCCGACCGGCCTGGACCTGACCAGTGAAGACGATCTGCAGACCCTGCGCCGCGAGCTGAAGGCGCCGGGTCCGGAGCGCCTGTTCTTCGTCGCCGACGCGTTCCGTGCCGGCATGAGCGTGGAGGACATCTTCAAGCTGTCCTACATCGATCCGTGGTTCCTGGACCAGATCGAAGAAATCATCGCCGCCGAGACCCAGGTCGCGGCCGATGGGATCGATGCACTGGATGCGGCGCGCCTGCGCAAGCTCAAGCGTGCCGGCTTCTCCGACGCGCGCCTGGCCCAGCTGACCGGCACCAACGAAGCGGCCGTGCGCGCGCTGCGTCGCGCACACAAGGTGCGCCCGGTGTACAAGCGCGTGGACTCCTGTGCCGCCGAGTTCTCCACTGGCACCGCCTACCTGTACTCGACCTATGAGGACGAGTGTGAAGCCGCGCCGAGCAACCGCGACAAGATCATGATCCTCGGCGGTGGCCCGAACCGCATCGGCCAGGGCATCGAGTTCGACTACTGCTGCGTGCACGCGGCACTGGCGCTGCGCGAGGATGGCTATGAAACCATCATGGTCAACTGCAACCCGGAAACCGTGTCGACCGACTACGACACCTCCGACCGCCTGTACTTCGAGCCGCTGACTCTGGAAGACGTGCTGGAAATCGTCGAGCTGGAACAGCCCAAGGGCGTGATCGTTCAGTACGGCGGCCAGACCCCGCTGAAGCTGGCGCGCGCGCTGGAAGCCAACGGCGTGCCGGTGATCGGCACCTCGCCGGACTCGATCGACCTGGCCGAAGACCGCGAGCGCTTCCAGCAGCTGGTGGACAAGCTGGGCCTGAAGCAGCCGCCGAACCGCATTGCCCGCAACGACCAGGAAGCCCTGCTGCTGGCGCGTGAGATCGGCTACCCGCTGGTGGTGCGCCCGAGCTACGTGCTGGGTGGCCGCGCGATGGAAATCGTCTATGGCGAATCCGACCTGGCCCGCTACGTGCGTGATGCGGTGAAGGTATCCAACGATTCGCCGGTGCTGCTGGACCGCTTCCTCGACAATGCCGTCGAGTGCGACGTGGACATCATCGCCGACGCCCAGGGCAACGTCCTGATCGGTGGCGTGATGGAGCACATCGAAGAGGCCGGCGTGCACTCGGGCGATTCCTCCTGCTCGCTGCCGCCTTACTCGCTGTCGGCTGAAACCCAGGCCGAGCTGCGTCGCCAGGTGGTCGAGCTGGCCAAGGCCCTGAACGTGGTGGGCCTGATGAACACCCAGTTCGCGATCCAGACCGATGAGGAAGGCAACGACACCATCTTCCTGCTGGAAGTGAACCCGCGTGCCTCGCGCACCGTGCCCTTCGTGTCCAAGGCCACCGGCATGCCGCTGGCCAAGATCGCGGCCCGCTGCATGGCGGGCAAGACCCTGGAAGAGCAGGGCGCCACCAAGGAAATCGTGCCGGACTACTACTCGGTGAAGGAAGCGATCTTCCCGTTCGCCAAGTTCCAGGGCGTCGACCCGATCCTCGGGCCGGAGATGCGCTCCACCGGTGAGGTGATGGGCGTGGGCCGCAGCTTCAACGCCGCCTTCGCGCGCGCGCAGGAAGCCGGTGGCATCAAGGCGCCGCCGGTGGGCAAGGCGTTCGTGTCGGTGCGCGACCCGGACAAGAAGCGCGTGCTGCCGGTGGCCAAGGCCCTGCTGGCACGTGGCTACAGCCTGGTTGCCACCCGTGGCACCGCAGCGTGGCTGCAGCAGCACGGCATGGACTGCGAGATCATCAACAAGGTGGTCGAGGGTCGCCCGCACATCGTCGATTCGATCAAGAACGGCGAGATCGTCTATATCGTCAACACGACCGAAGGCCGTGCCGCGATCAACGACTCGTTCTCGATCCGTCGCGAGGCACTGCAGCACCGTGTCACCTATTCGACCACCATTGCCGGTGCCAAGGCGCTGGTGGATTCACTGGAATTCCGCGGTACCGGCCCGGTCTGGTCGCTGCAGGAACTGCACAAGGAGTTGAACGCATGAGAGCACCCATCACGATGAAGGGCGCGCAGCGTCTGCGCGACGAACTGGATCACCTGAAGTCGGTCAAGCGTCCGAAGGTGATCGCCGCGATCGCCGAAGCGCGCGAGCACGGCGACCTGAAGGAGAACGCCGAGTACCACGCCGCGCGCGAGGAACAGGGCTTCATCGAAGGCCGCATCAAGCAGCTGGAAGGCGAGCTGTCGCACGCCGAGATCATCGACGTGAGCAAGCTCAATGCAGGCTCCAAGGTGGTGTTCGGCGCCAGCGTGATCCTGGCCGACGTGGAATCGGACGAAGAGAAGAAGTACCAGATCGTTGGTGATCTGGAAGCGGACATCAAACTCGGCCTGATCGCGATTTCCTCGCCGGTCGCCCGCGCGATGATCGGCAAGCTGGAAGGTGACTCGATCGTGATCGATGCGCCGGCCGGCCAGCGCGAGTACGAGATCGTCAGCGTCAGCTACCAGGACTGATCCGTGGCGACGGCAACCCTGCTGTTGCCGGCAC
>NZ_JBFRFE010000114.1:0-8744 GCF_052114665.1 Stenotrophomonas sp. 2YAF22
AATTCATGGCGCTGTGCGTGAAGGAAGCCGGCAAGAGCCTGCCCGACGGCATCGCCGAAGTGCGCGAAGCGGTGGACTTCCTGCGCTACTACGCCAAGCAGGCGCGCGAGCAGTTCAGCCACGCCGAGAAGCTGCCCAGCCCGACCGGCGAATCCAACGAACTGCAGCTGCATGGCCGCGGCGTGTTCGTCTGCATCAGTCCGTGGAACTTCCCGCTGGCGATCTTCCTGGGCCAGGTGGCTGCCGCACTGGCCGCCGGCAACAGCGTGATCGCCAAGCCGGCCGAGCAGACCAACCTGATCGGCTACTACGCAGTGAAGCTGCTGCACGATGCCGGCGTGCCGGCTGACGTGGTGCAGTACCTGCCGGGCGATGGCGCCACCGTCGGTGCCGCGCTGACCGCCGACCCACGCGTGGCCGGTGTGGCCTTCACCGGCTCCACCGACACCGCCCGTGCGATCAACCGCGCGATGGCTGCACGCGATGCCGCCATCGGCGTGCTGATCGCCGAGACCGGCGGCCAGAACGCCTTCATCGCCGACTCCTCGGCACTGCCGGAACAGCTGGTCAAGGACGCCATCGGTTCGGCCTTCACCTCGGCCGGCCAGCGCTGCTCGGCCGCGCGCGTGCTGTTCGTGCAGGACGACATCGCCGACAAGGTGATGACCATGCTGGCCGGCGCGATGAAGGAACTGAAAGTCGGCAACCCGGGCCTGCTGTCCACCGACGTCGGTCCGGTGATCGACGCTGACGCACTGCAGATCCTGCAGGACCACGCCGTGCGCATGGACCGCGAAGCGCGCCTGATCGCGGCTGCCGAACTGTCCGCCGAAGCGGCCAACGGCACCTTCTTCGCACCGCGTGCGTATGAGCTGAAGGATCTGGGCCAGCTGCAGAAGGAAATCTTCGGGCCGGTGCTGCACGTGATCCGCTGGAAGGGCGACCAGCTCGACGCGGTGATCGACCAGATCAACGCCACCGGATATGGCCTGACCCTGGGCGTGCATTCGCGCATCGACGAGACCGTCGACCGCATCAGCAACGGCGTCCACGTCGGTAACGTCTACGTCAACCGCAACCAGATCGGTGCGGTGGTCGGCGTGCAGCCGTTCGGCGGCCAGGGCCTGTCCGGCACCGGCCCCAAGGCCGGCGGCCCGCACTACCTGCTGCGCTTCGCCACCGAGAAGACGGTGACGGTGAACACCACCGCCGCCGGCGGCAACGCCTCGCTGCTGACCCTGGGCGACTGATCCCAAGCGTCATGCAGTAAACGAAAAACCCCGCGAAAGCGGGGTTTTTTCATGTTGGGCGGATGCGGGCCTGCCAGCCCCTGGCAACTCATTCCGCCAGCACACTGAACCGGTTGTCCRCACGCCTCACCAATTCCTCCAGCACCCGCGCGATACGCATCTCCAGATCGCCTTCCAGCAGCACATACGCCATTCCTCGCGCCTGCAACTGCTGCAGATACCACGCGTGTTGGCGCATGCGGAACTCCTCACCCACACGCGTTCCATCCTGCTCGAACGGGATATCCGGGGCGCACAGGAACAACAGGTCGTACGCACGCGCCGCGGCCCGCTGCAGTGGTTCGGGTGCAGTGCCGAACATCCAGCCGCTGTAGCCCAGCGTCACCAACGGCGTGGTATCGCAGAACACCCAGCGATGCGCATGCTGCGCGGCCTGGTCCTCGTGCTGCGGCTGGGTTGCAGCGATACGCAGCAGATCCTGCGCCTGCAGCTCGCCGCCCTGCTGCTCCCACAACGTACGCCCGAACTCCGGCACCCATGCCGTACCCAGGCGTTCGGCCAGCACCCGCGCCAGCGTGCTCTTGCCCGTGGACTCACCGCCGATGAAGGCCACCCGCTGCACATGGTCGGCATAGACCGACCGGCTCAGGCCCTGTCGATGCGCATGCGGATCGGCGCGCAGTTCGGTACCACTGGCCTGACCGATGTCGGTCGAACGCTCCAGCCGATGGTGCTGCACCGGCGCATTGAAATGCTGCGCCAGGGCTGCAGCGAAACCATCGCCGTAGTCTTCACCGGTGAAAACAGCCTGGACCGGTCCGCCAAACAGCGCCACGCACAGCCATGCGGTGAACGCGCGTTGCACCTGCTCACTGTCCTTGTCCTGCGGCAGCGCACGCACGGGAACACCCTGTTGCCTGCACAACGCCGCCAGCCGCGCATCATCCAGCACCGCCACCGTCGCCTGCGGGAAGCGCGCGCGCAGCCAACGCTCGCGACGCGCCGCGCTGTAGCCGGCAAAACCCGGCTGAGACCACCCGATCACCAGCAGCTGGGTGCAGCGTGTAGAAGCAAATTCGATCAGGCGCTCGTGGCCGAGGTGCAGCGGGCAGAACTTGCCGACCACCAACCCGCGCGGTACCCGCTCAGGCAATGCCATCGGCCGCCCTGCCCGTATCCGCTTCGGCGCGCATCAGGTGCCGCCAGTGACGCAGCGCCACCAGCGCGTTGATCCAGAAACCGACATACAGGATCGAGGTCAGGTGCAGCCCGCGGCTGTAGTACAGCGGCACCGCGATGGTGTTGACCAGCAGCCACACCCACCACGATTCCAGCTTGCGCCGCATCATCAGGATCTGTGCGATCACGCTCAACACCAGCACCGCCGAGTCGATGTAGGGCGCATACGCATTGGTCAGCCGGGTCAGCATCCAGCCGTAACCGAAGGTCGCCAGCACCGCCAACGGCAGCAGCCAGCTCCACGCGCGTGCTGGCAAGCTGGTGATGGGCAGCGGCTCGCCATGGTCACCACGCAGCCACTGCCACCAGCCGAACACGCTGATGACCACGAAGAAGAACTGCAGGACCATGTCCGCGTACAGGTGCGAGCGCTCGAACACTGCGGCGAACAGCGCGCAGCCGACGATGCCCAGCCACCACGTATGCACGTTGTTGCGACCAGCCAGCAGGATCGAGCCGGCAACGGCGATGTTGGCAGCCAGCTCCAGCTGGAAGTTCGGATCGGACAGGTTCATCGCGCTATTGTCGCGTAGATCCACGCCCCGCGGGATTGAGCCAGTAGATCCACGCCATGCGTGGATGGAAATCAAGCGCGCACGCGCACCAGCAGCCGGGGCTCTGCGCTACCCCAGCGGCCCAGTTGATGGTGCGGCGCCATCACAGGCGCGAGCCAATCCGGTGCTTGGATATCCCAGGTCACGCCATCGAACGGATGCGGCCAAGGCGTACCCTGCGGATTCGGCGAATGCAGGAACAGCGCGCTCTGGCCGCTATCCGGCGCCAACACCACCCAGCACTGGGTGTCCTGCCGCCTGCAGGCCACCGCGCGCTCGAGCAGCCGCAGCAACGCGGCGGCAACGGCGGTGCGATCACTGCCGTGGCGATTGCCACGCCCCTTCCAGTCCAAGTGGGTATGCCAGTAGTCGAACCATTCCGATGCGAGCGCATCCTGCAGCGCCACGGTGGCCCTCGCCTCTTCGGCGGCCCAGTAGCGGGTCATCTTCTTCAGGTATCGGCGATCGGCCATCAGGCCATTGTCGCGTAGATCCACGCCATGCGTGGATGCAGACCCCCGGAAAAAAGAAAGCCCCGCTTGCGCGGGGCCTCCTTCGTACTGCTTCAGGCAATCGCCGGAATCAGAACTTGTACTGCATCGACGCAGCCAGCACGTCGCCGGTGACCTTGTACTTGCCGACAACGTTGTTGGCGGTAGCGGAGGTCGAGTTGATGTTCGGATCCTTGGTGAACAGGTGGGTGTAGCCCACGCTGTATTCCATCTTCTCCGACGGCGCCCAGGTCAGGCCCAGCGACAGCCACTTGCGGGTGGTATCCGGCACGCGGACGTCACGGTGGGCGTCGGTGGTCGGGGTCTGGTCATAGGCCAGACCGCCACGCAGGGTCAGCTGCTCGTTCAGACGGTACTCGGTACCGATCGAAGCGAAGGTGGTGTCGCGGTAGTGGAACGGCAGCACGCTGTCGGGCTGGTTGGAGTCGTAGTCGACGCGCACTTCGTCGAACTTGCTCCATGCGGTGCGCGACACGTCGGCCATGATCTTCCACTGGTCGTTCACGCGGTGCGTGAAGCTGACGGTGGCGCTGGCCGGCAGGGTGATGGTCGCGCGGCCGTTGCTGTCGACGAAGGTGCCCGGAGCAGCCTGCGCCAGGAACGCTGCAGCAGCCGGGGTCATGGTGAAGTCGGCCTTGCCGTCGGTGATCTTGTGTTCGACTTCCGAGCGGTAGCTGAAGGCGATGTTGGTGCCTTCCACCGGGCTGACGGTCATGCCCAGGGTGTAGCCGACGGACACTTCGTCGCCCTTGATGCGCAGGTAACCATCAGCGGTACCCGGCGAGAAGCCGAGCTGTGCGGCCTGGCGGCCAGCGGCCTGGGCAGCGGCCTGGGCCTGTGCCGGGGTGCGGCCAGCGGCCAGTGCAGCGGCGGCAGCGCGCTGCTGGGCGCTGGCGTTGATGGCGGTACCGCCGTCGACGGCGCTGGTCAGGTCGACATTCAGGCGCTCGGCGAACACCGACGCACCGAACGACAGGTACGGGTTGACGTCGTAGGAGAAGGCCGCACCCAGGTCGATGGCCTGCAGTTCGGTCTTGACGCCGTTGTAGCGGCCGACCCAGTCACGGTCGTATTCGGTCTTGAAGCCGAACGGCACGGTCAGCGACACGCCGAAGTGCATGTTGTCCTTCTCGCCGAACGGCACGTGGAAGTACGCGGCCGGAACCGGAGCGATCATGCCGGCGTCGCCGCCGTTGCCGCCGGAAATCGGAGCGCCGTTGGCATAGCGGCCTTCGCCGCGGAACTTGGCGCCGAAGCTGATGGCGCTGACGTCACCCTGGATCTGGGTGCCTTCCAGCAGGCGCATCGAAGCCGGGTTGGTGGCGACCACCGAGGCATCGCCTTCGGCAGAGGTGGAACCAGCGAAGGCGCGGCCCAGGCCCTTGGCGCTGTTTTCCTTCAGCTGGAAGGCGGCGGCATTGGCGTCGGCGGCGGCCAGCGCACCGGCAACGCCGACGGCCAGCAGGGTCAGGCGGGCAATGGTAGAAGCAGTTTGCATCGTAGTTCTCTCTCCGGTAAGCGGTGATGGTGCTCTAAGTGCGCCTGCGCCCGTCAGGCTGGATGGCCTTTCGAAGCGCGCCGGATTCCCCTCCCGACATACGACGCCGTATGCGAGTATTACCCAGAGCCGTTAATGAAACAATAACAGCGCTGGCGCTTTCTTCGTCGCAAAAGCTGAACAGGCTCCTTCCCCGCCAAAAGCGCCCGCACGCTAGGCTAGTGCCATGTTTGTCTCCCTCCCCTCGCGCAAAAAGGCGACCCTGCGCTGGGCTACGCCCGTGCTGTTTGCGGCACTGTGGCTGGCATTCCTGTGGTCGATCTCGCGCCCGGACGATGCCCGCGGAAGCCTGTGGCTGGACTGGGGCGCCCTGTCCACCGGCCTGACCCACCCGCTGGACTGGTGGGCAACCCTGCAGGACGGCAGCGTGCTGCGCCTGTTCACCGCCCTGTTCCTGCACGCCGACTGGTCGCACCTGCTGGGCAACCTGGTGTTCCTGCTGATCTTCGGCCTGCCCGCCGAGCGGGTGCTGGGCCCGTGGCGGTTGCTGCTGCTGTTCCTGGTGGGCGGGGCGATCTCCAACCTGGTCGCGATCTACACCATGGGCAGCCCGGACCAGATCATCATCGGCGCCAGCGGCGCGGTGTCGGCATTGATCGGTGCCTATCTGGCGCTGTTCCCCGGCGCGCGCCTGGGCGTGGTGATCCCGCTGGGGCTGTTCCTGGAGTTCGTGCGCGCCCCGGCCTATCTGCTGATCGGTGTGTGGGCGGCGCTGCAGGTGGTGTTCGCCTACATCGGCCCGACCTTCGGCATGGTCGCCTGGTGGGCGCACATCGGGGGCTTCGTGTTCGGCGTGGTGTACGGCATGTACGTGCGCGCGGCGATCGCACGGCGACTGCGCAAGCGGCACGGGTTCTAGCGTCCGCTTGGTAGAGTCGAACTTGCCAGGCTGCTTCATTGCTCTGGGTCTGCTCCATCCGGAACGATGCCAGAAACGTCACTCGCGACTGACCACCAAGGTGTTGTGGTGGGTATCAAAGAGCAACGTTGCGCCGTCATTCAACACCAGGAAGTACTCGAAGAACGGCAGCTCGCCCAGCAGAGGAATCAGTTCGCTTGCCTGCAGCGTCCACATCGGCCAAGGCGATGCGCGCTCTTCTGATGCCACCAGGCAGATTTCGCTCTGCACTTGCGCCAACAGTCCAGCCAGGTAGGAGAGGCCTTCCTCACTGCTGTCGTAGTGAATCTTCTGGACAATCAACGGCGCGCTTGCCCACCAGTAGATGAGGTGGGTATCGATCCGATGGCGGCCCGCCAGCGATTCCATCAGGACGGCAGCCTGCTCCATCGGCACTGGCTGGCGCTCAAGCAGATTGCTGATCGTGGTGGTGAGAGTCGAATCGTCCATGAATCGATTCTATGGGGCGACACATGCGATCGTGCTGCCTCCTTGACGTACCGAGGTTAGCCGGGCGTGGCCCGGCGTACCATCAGGGCGTGGCCGGGGCCGGAACGGGCTTCGCTTCGGGCTTCGCTTCGGGCTTCGCTTCGGGCTTCGCTTCGGGCTTCGCTTCGGGCTTCGCTTCCGGCTTTGCTTCCGGCTTTGCTTCCGGCTTTGCTTCCGGCTTTGCTTCCGGCTTTGCTTCCGGCTTTGCTTCCGGTTTTGCTTCCGGTTTTGCTTCAGCCTTGGGCTCCGCCTTGGGCGCCGGCTTGGCGGCGACCTTCGCCGCCTTGTCCGCTTCGGCCTTCGCAGCTTCTGCCTTCAAGCGCGCCGCAACCGAACCCGGGTTCTTCAGTTCGGCCAGTGCATCGTTGATCGGGCCATCGCCCGGCAACACGGCGCCTGCGTGGTAGCCCTCGGTGCCTTCCTCGTCACCGCGCAGGTGGCCCGGCAGGGTCGCTTCACTGTAGTCACTCAGGCTGGCCGGCAATGCCTCGTCTTCCGGACGCGGTGCTGCCTTCAGTTCCACTTCCGGCACGATACCGGTGGCCTGGATCGATTTACCGCTGGGTGTGTAGTAGCGCGCCGTGGTCAGCTTCACCGAGTCACCGTTGTCCAGCGGCAGCACGGTCTGCACCGAGCCCTTGCCGAAGGTGCGGCTGCCGATCACGCGCGCGCGCTTGTTGTCGCGCAGTGCGCCGGCCAGCACTTCCGATGCACTGGCCGAACCGGCATCGACCAGCACCACCACCGGCGCGCCCTTCAGCAGGTCGCCCGGGGTTGCGTCGAAGCGTGCATCGCTGATGCTGATGCGGCCGCGGGTGCTGACGATGTTGCCCTTGTCGAGCAGGTCATCGGCCACCTGCACCGCAGCGGTCAGCAGACCACCCGGATTGCTGCGCAGATCCAGCACCAGCCCCTTGAGGTTGCCGCCGGACTGCTTCTGCAGCTGCTGCAGGTGCTTCTGGAAATCAGAGCCGGTGTCGGCCTGGAACGTGCTCAGGCGGATGTAGCCATAGCCCGGTTCCAGCAGGCGGCTGCGCACGCTGGTCACGCGGATCGTCTGTCGGGTCAGGCTGACGTCGAAGGGCTTGGGCTTGCCGTCGCGGACGATGGTCAGCACCACCTTGCTGCCGGCCGGGCCACGCAGCGGTTCGCTGGCATCGATCGCGCTGATCGGCTTGCCATCGATGGCGATGATCAGGTCGCCGGCGAGGATGCCGGCCTTGGCCGCCGGGGTGTCGTCGATCGGCGAGATCACCTTCATGCTGGCGTTGTCCGGCTGCTGCTGCAGCTCCACGCCGATGCCTTCATAGGCGCCGTTGGCCTGCTCGTCGAACGCCTCCGCATCTTCCTTGTTGAAGTAGGTGCTGTGCGGATCGAGGTCGAGCAGCAGGCCGCGCACAGCTGACTGCATCAGTTTGTTGTCATCGACCGGGTCGACATAGGCCGCGCGCACAGCGTTGTAGACGGCCACGAAGCGCCGGATGTCGTCCAGCGGTACCTTCGAGGTCACCGCCTCCTCGCTGCTCGCCGCCTTCCCGGGAGTTTCCTTCAACGGGATGGGGGCGGTGTGCTGAGCCCAGGACAGGGCCGGCAACAGAGCCAGCAAGAGGGTGGCGGTACGGGCTGCGCGCATGGATCACTCCTGTCGACGATGGCATCGTGCCCAAGGCACATGCACCGATTATGCGCGAAGCGTGGCTAAATTCCCGTTGAATCCGCCGTGCTGCGGCCAGGCGGAATTCAGCGCCGCTGCAGCCAGCTGTCCGGATTGACCGGTTGCCCACCACGGCGCAGCTCGAAGTACAGCGCCGTCACGCCCTGGCCACCGGAGTTGCCGACCTTGGCCACCGCGTCGCCACGGCTGACCCGCGCGCCGGCATCCTTCAGCAGGGTGTCGTTGTGGGCGTACAGGCTCATGTAGCCGTTGCCATGGTCGACGATCAGGATCATGCCGTAACCGGTCATCCAATCGGAGAACACCACGGTGCCGTCGGCCACGGCGGTGACGGTGCTTCCGGCAGGTGCGCCGATCAACACACCGCTGCTGGTGCGCCCGTCCGGCAGCTTGCCGCCATAGCGGGCCAGCAGATTGCCCGACAGTGGCCAGCCCAGGCCACCGACCTTCGGCGCTGGCGCCGAGGCCACGGCCGGAGGAACCTTGGTCGGCGGCGGCGGTGGACGGCCAGCCGCGGCGGCCTGGCGCGCCGCGCGCTCGGCGGCGGCCTTTTCGGCGGCAGCCTTGCG
>NZ_JBFRFE010000115.1:0-8663 GCF_052114665.1 Stenotrophomonas sp. 2YAF22
GGCCGAACTGGCGCCGCACGCCGCGCGATGGGATGCGGAGGGCATCTTTCCGCGCGAGGCGATCGCCAAGGCCGGTGAACTGGGCTTCTGCGGTCTGTACATGGACCCGGAAGTGGGCGGCAGCGGCCTGAGCCGACTGGACGCCGCCGTCGTCATCGAGGAGCTCGCCAACGTCGACCCGTCGACCGCGGCCTACATCAGCATCCACAACATGGCCTCGTGGATGGTGTCCAAGTGGGGCCAACCGGCCCTGCGTGATGCCTGGGGCAATGACCTGTCTTCGGGCAGCAAGCTGGCCTCGTACTGCCTGACCGAGCCGGGCGCCGGTTCGGATGCAGCCTCGCTGAAGACCACCGCCGTGCGCGATGGCGAGTTCTACGTGTTGAATGGCTCCAAGGCCTTCATTTCCGGCGCCGGTGCCACCGAGCTGCTGGTGGTGATGGCACGTACCGGCGGTGCCGGTGCAGGCGGGGTCAGCGCGATCGCGGTGCCGGCCGACCTGCCGGGCATCAGCTATGGCCGCAAGGAAGAGAAGATGGGCTGGAACAGCCAGCCCACCCGCGGCATCACCTTCGAAAACGTCCGCGTACCGGTCAGCCACCTTCTGGGAGAGGAAGGTGGCGGCTTCAAGCTGGCGATGAAGGGGCTCGATGGCGGCCGCATCAACATCGCCGCGTGCTCGCTGGGTGCTGCGCAGGGCGCGCTGGATGCCGCACGCCGCTACATGGGCGAGCGCCGCCAGTTCGGCAAGGCGCTGGCTGATTTCCAGGCGCTGCAGTTCAAGCTGGCCGACATGGCCATCGAACTGGTGGCCGCCCGGCAGATGGTGCATTCGGCTGCGCGCAAGCTCGACGCCGGTGCCAGCGATGCCAATGTGTGGTGTGCGATGGCCAAGCGCTTCGCCACCGATGCCGGTTTCAACGTCTGCAATGAAGCGCTGCAGATCCACGGCGGCTACGGCTACATCCGCGAATACCCGATCGAACGCCTGCTGCGCGATTCGCGTGTGCACCAGATCCTGGAAGGCACCAACGAGATCATGCGGGTGATCGTTGCCCGTCACCTGCTCAACACCGAAGAGGAACTGCGATGAAGGATTGGCGTACCCAGGAACACGTGGGCCTGAAGGTCGAGGCCGATGGCCACACCGCCGTCGTCACCCTGCACAACCCGCCGGCGCATACCTGGACCGTGCACAGCCTGTCGGCGCTGCGCGACCTGGTGGGCGCGCTCAACGCAGACCGCGACATCTACGCGCTGGTGATCACCGGTGATGGCGAGAAGTTCTTCTCCGCGGGTGCCGACCTCAACCAGTTCGCTTCCGGCGACAAGGCTGCCGCACGCGAAGCGGCACGCCGCTTCGGCGAAGCCTTCGAGGCGCTGTCCGGTTTCCGTGGCGTGTCGATCGCCGCGATCAACGGCTATGCCATGGGCGGCGGCCTGGAATGCGCGCTGGCCTGTGACCTGCGGATCATCGAAGACCATGCCCAGGTCGCGCTGCCGGAGGCCACCGTCGGCCTGCTGCCGTGCGCCGGTGGCACCCAGAACCTGCCGCGCCTGGTCGGCGAGGGCTGGGCCAAGCGCATGATCCTGCTGGGCGAGCGCATCAACGCCGAGACCGCACTGCGCATTGGCCTGGCCGAAGAAAAGGTCGGCAAGGGCGAAGCCAAGGCGCTGGCACTGGAATGGGCGAAGAAGGCCGGCAAGCAGAGCCCGACCAGCATTGCCGCCTGCAAGACGTTGGTGCAGTCCACGCGCACCGGCACCCATGCGTCGGCGCTGGTGGCCGAGCGCGAGGCCTTCGTCGATCTGTTCGACACCGCCGACCAGGTCGAGGGCGTGAGTGCCTTCCTTGAAAAGCGCGCCGCGCAGTGGAAAAACGCATGAGTATCGACACCGCTGCCGATGACGCACCGGTGCTGTTCGAAGAGCGCGTGGCCAGCAATGGCACGCGCATCGGCATCGCCACGCTGAACGCACCGCGCACGCTCAATGGCTTCTCGCTGCCGATGGCACACCTGCTGCTGAAGCAGTTGAATGCCTGGGCCGACGACGATGCCATCGCCATGGTGGTGCTGCAGGGCGCCGGTGAGAAGGCGTTCTGCGCCGGCGGTGACCTGCACAGCCTGTACCAGAGCATGCGTGCCTACCGCGACGCCGGCCAAAGTGATATCCGCGGGAACGACTACGCCGCCGAGTTCTTCGACGTCGAGTACCGCGTCGACTACCTGATCCATACCTACGCCAAGCCGATCCTGTGCTGGGGCCATGGCATCGTGATGGGCGGCGGCATCGGCCTGATGTCCGGCGCCAGCCATCGCGTGGTCAGCGAGCGTTCCAAGCTCGCCTTCCCGGAAATCACTGTCGGCCTGTTCCCTGACGTGGGTGGCAGCTGGCTGCTGCCGCGCGTGCCGGGCAACGGTGGCCTGTTCCTGGCCCTGACCGGTGCGCTGCTCAACCCCGGCGATGCGATCTATGCCGGCCTGGCCGACGTGCACGTGGCCGAGGAACGCCGCAGCGCGGTGTTCGATGCGCTGCTGCAGGTCGCGTGGTCGGCCGATGCCGCACGCAACCACGAGCGCCTGTCACAGCTGCTGCTGTCGTTCGCCAGCGATGCAGCTACCGGCCCGCTGTTGGCCAATGCCGCGCAGGTCGATGCGCTGTGCGAAGGCGATGACCTTACCGCCATCGTCGAACGCATCAGCACCCTGCAGACCGATGATGCCTGGCTGCAGGCCGCACAGAAGACGCTCGCCGCCGGTGCGCCGGGTTCGGCACGGCTGGCCTTCGAACTGCAGCGCCGCAGCGCCGGCCAGGACCTGGCGAGCGTGTACCGGCTGGAATACATCACGGCACTGCATTGCGCTGCGCATGGCGATTTTGCCGAAGGCATCCGCGCGCTGCTGATCGACAAGGATCGCAATCCGTCGTGGACCCCGGCCACGCTGGCCGATGCCAGCCGCGCATGGGCCGATACGTTCTTCGCTTCTCCCTGGGCCGATGCCGCGCATCCGCTGGCCGACCTGGGCACCCCTGTCGTTGAAAGGAGCCTGGCATGAGCCGCATTGCATTCATTGGGTTGGGCAACATGGGTGGCCCGATGGCCGCCAATCTGGTCAAGAACGGCCGCACCGTGCGCGTGTTCGATCTGGTGCCGGCTGCTGTACAGGCCGCTGTCGATGCAGGCGCCAGCGCCGCGCCATCGGCACGCGAGACGCTTGCCGACGCTGAAGTGGTGATCTCGATGCTGCCGGCCAGCCGCCACGTCGAAGGCGTGTACCTGGGCGACGACGGCATCCTTGCCGCCATTCCCGCCGGTGCGCTGGTCATCGACTGCAGCACGATTGCCCCGGCCAGCGCGCGCAAGGTTTCCGAAGCGGCCGCCGCACGTGGCCTGCAGATGATCGACGCGCCGGTATCAGGCGGTACTGCCGGCGCACAGGCCGGCACGCTGACATTCATCGTCGGCGGTGAAGAGGACGCGCTGGAACGCGCCCGCCCCGTGCTGCAGGCGATGGGCAAGAACATCTTCCATGTGGGTGCCAGCGGCGCCGGCCAGGTCGCCAAGCTGTGCAACAACATGGCGCTGGGCGTGATCATGGCCGTCACCGGCGAAGCCATCGCGCTGGGCGTTGCGCACGGGCTGGACCCGAAGGTGCTGTCGCAGATGATGGCGGTCAGCACCGGCCGCAGCTGGGCTACCGAAGTGTGCAACCCGTGGCCGGGCGTGCTGGAAAACGCACCGGCGTCGCGCGGCTACAGCGGCGGTTTCGGCAGCGATCTGATGCTGAAGGACATGGGCCTGGCAGTGGAAGCGGCGATGAGTGTCGGCGCCTCGATCCCGCTGGGTGAAGTGGCCCGCAACCTGTACTCGATGAATCACCAGGCGGGCCGCGGCAAGCTGGATTTCTCCAGCGTCGTGCAGCTCATCACGAGCGAAAAGTGACCTGGTAGTGCCGGCCGCTGGCCGGCAACCTCATGCCCCCTTGCGGGACAACGAAGGTGGGATGGGCGGATGCACGGTTTCGACCGGCATCCGCCCATTTTTTTGCCCCGCGCGCGGGTAGTGCCGGCCGCTGGCCGGCATCAGCGCATCAGGCAACGATCAGCGTCACGTCGATGTTGCCGCGGGTAGCGTTGGAGTACGGGCAGACGATGTGCGCCTTCTGCACCAGCTCTTCCACCTGCTCGCGCGGCACGCCCGGCACGTTGATGGTCAGCTCGGCTTCGATGCCGAAACCGGTCGGGATCTGGCCGATGCCGACCTTGCCGGTCACGGTGGTGTCGGCCGGCAGTGCGACCTTGGCCTGGCCGGCGACGAACTTCAGTGCGCCCAGGAAGCAGGCCGAATAGCCGGCCGCGAACAGCTGTTCCGGATTGGTGCCGGGGCCGCCAGCGCCGCCCAGCTCGCGCGGGGTCGACAGCTGGATGTCCAGCACGTTGTCGGAGGACACGGAACGGCCTTCACGGCCGCCGGTGGAGGTGGCCTGGGCGGTGTACAGAACCTTTTCGATGGACATCGGGATGCTCCTGGTCAGTGGGTGGGTGGTGCGTTGGAGCCTACTTTGCCCGGATTCTGCAGACGGTGGGTGACAGTTCGTCTGCAAAACTTGACGGATCGTCCGCCGGGCCTAGATCGTCCATTCCCGGTCAGTGGTGAACATGATGGTCAGCCAGCGGTCCGGCGAGGATTCGCCCAGCGCATCGCCGATTTCGTCGCGCAGGTGATCCCACTCCAGCAGGGGCCGCGGCGGGTCGTCCTCGCGCACCACGAAGAACAGCTCGATCTGTTCGCCACGGCCGACCTGCGCCACATAGCTGCGGTGTTCGACGAAGCCGTGTCGGGCGACGATATCGCGCGCCACCGCATCCACGTGCGCCTGCAGCTCCGGCGGGGTGACCAGCAGGATGCCGGCCAGTGCGCGGCGGACCGTGCCCAGTGGCGCGATCATCACCAGCACGCAGACGAAGGCGAGGATGGCCGGATCGATGTACGGCCCGACCCAGGCCAACGATGTACCGCGCACCAGCACACCGCCGAGGAAGGCCGCCAGGTAACACGCCGACATGCTCGCGGCAATTACCCAGTTCTTCGCATCCAGCGCGATGAATTCCGAGCCGATGCGCCGGTTCGCACGCAGCACGAACCAGGCCAGCGCGCTCTCGGCCACGATCGACAGTGCCGCGAAGATGATCGCGGGACCAAGCGCGATCTGGCGCCCGCCCGACATCAGCGCATCGACCGCATTGACCAGTGCATACAGCGCTGCGCCGATCATCAACGTACCGCTCACTCCCAGCACGATCGGTTCCAGGTGCCAGAACCCCATGGTGAAGCGCTGATTGAGTCGCGACTGCACGGCATCGGTCTGCGTGGACAGGGCGATCAGCCGCGCGACCAGCAACGACAGCCAGGTCATCACCACGTCGATCAGGCCGTAGATGCCGTCGAAGATGATCAGCGAAGAATTGGCCAGCAGGCCGAACACCACCGCAGCTGCAGCCAACAGCAGCGAGCCGACGATGGACAGGCGCAGCACGCCTTGTTCGGTGCGTGGATCGAAGAAGCGGGGCGGGGCCATGACCATGCAGCATTGTAGAGCGGAGCCATGCTCCGCCGCCTTTCACGCAGTCTGGCCTACCTCCGGCTCATCGGCTGCAGTAAACTCCGCCCCTCCCACGCTACCCGACGACACACTGCAGTGATCACGCCACCCTGACCCTTGCCGCCCATCGGCAGCCGGCCCATCCGGCTCAGGAATCCGTGTCTTTCCACTGCAGCGCCACGTGGCCTCGCCCGCGTGTGCGCGGAGCTTTTCCATGCAAACGTCCTATCCCCTGCGCCAGCAATGGCTCGGCAACCTCCGTGGTGATCTGTTGTCCGGCGCCGTTGTTGCCCTGGCGCTGATTCCCGAAGCAATCGCCTTCTCGCTTATCGCCGGCGTCGATCCCAAGGTCGGCCTGTACGCCGCGTTCTCCATCGCGGTGATCACTGCCATCGCCGGTGGCCGTCCGGGCATGATCTCCGCCGCCACCGGTGCGATGGCGCTGGTGATGGTCGATCTCGTTCGTGATCACGGCCTGCAGTACCTGTTCGCCGCCAGCATCCTGGCCGGCCTGCTGCAGGTAGTGGCTGGCCTGTTCAAGCTTGGCTCGCTGATGCGTTTTGTTTCGCGCTCGGTCATCACCGGCTTCGTCAATGCGCTGGCCATCCTGATCTTCCTGGCCCAGATGCCCGAGCTGATCGGTCGCGGTCCTGCGGTCTACGTACTGTGTGCTGCCGCGCTGGCCATCATCTACCTGCTGCCACGCGTCACCCGTGCCGTGCCATCGCCTCTGGTGGCGATCATCGTGCTCACCGCCGTGGTCATCGGCTTCGGCATCGATGTGCGCACGGTGGGCGACATGGGCCAGCTGCCCGACAGCCTGCCGTACTTCCTCATCCCGGATGTGCCCTTCACCTGGGAAACGCTGCGCATCCTGCTGCCCGTGTCGGCCACGCTGGCGGTGGTCGGCCTGCTCGAATCGATGATGACCCTGCAGATTGTCGAAGACATCACCGAGACGCCCAGTGAGCGCAACCGCGAGTGCGTCGGCCAGGGCCTGGCCAACACGGTCACCGGTTTCCTCGGTGGCATGGCCGGCTGCGCGATGATCGGCCAGTCGGTCATCAACGTGACCTCCGGTGGGCGAGGCCGCCTGTCCTGCCTTGTGGCTGGCGTACTGCTGCTGGTGCTGGTGGTGTACGGCAGCGACCTGGTGCGGCAGATCCCGATGGCCGCACTGGTGGCGGTGATGATCATGGTCAGCATCGGCACCTTCAGCTGGCGCTCGTTGCGCGACCTGCGCACGCATCCGCGCAGCTCCTCGGCAGTGATGCTGTTGACCGTGGTGGTCACCGTGGCCACCCATGATCTGGCCAAGGGTGTCCTCAGCGGCGTGCTGCTGTCGGCGCTGTTCTTCGCCCGCAAGGTCGGCCACATGCTCGACGTGCAGCGCGAAGACGTTGCGGACATGCAGGTCTACCGCGTGCGCGGCCAGGTGTTCTTCGCCTCCGCCGGGCAGCTGGGTGCGGCGTTCGACTACCAGCACGTGGCGCCGAAGGTACAGATCGACCTGCGCGACGCCCATCTATGGGACCTGACCGCCGTCGCCGCGCTGGAACGCGCAGGGGAAAAGCTGGCCGCGCACGGCGCCGAAGTCAGTGTTGTCGGCCTCAACGCCGCCAGCCAGACGCTGATCGAACAGGTGGGAGGGCGCGGCGGCGCGCATTGACCGCGCGCTCGCGGCTCCATGCCTCGGACTGGCCAGGCAGTTTCTGCGACGCCGTCCGCGCAAGCTGAATTCAGTCAGCCATCTGAAACCGCCGCTGTCGTAGGATCTGCACCGTGATCGGGGCCGATGGACGGTCCCTCCCCGCCGGCACCCGCTGGCGACACGCAAGGGAGATACAGGCTGATGCAGGCAATGGATGCCCGTCGGGGCAATGAACAGATCGTCTCCGGCCGTCGGTACTGGAAGGTGCTGGCCCTGTGCCTGGCGCTCACCGCGTGCCAGGCACCTTCTTCCCCTGCATCGGCCGAAGCGGCGGCCACCCCGGCACCGCTCGCCGCGGCATCGCCGGCAACCGCCCCCAACCCAGCGACCGGTGATTCCTCTGGGTACCCTGATGCCTCCTACACAGATGGTCGCCTGCGCCCGGCTTATGGCTGGTGCGTGGATGGCGTGGAGGATGCGGGCATGCTGCAGGCCTGCGGCAAGGATGAACTGGCCTATCAGGAGGGGCGCCTGGAAGAAGGTGCCAGCAAAGCCGTGACCGGGCTCGACGGTGCTGCCAAGCATGCGTTCCTGGCTACCCAGGCGACCTGGCGCAGCGATACCGATCGGCATTGCGCCGCTCCGGCCAATGCCGGTGTGGATGACCTGCAGAAGGCACAGGAGTGCCGCCTGTTCCGTGTGGCCAACCGCGCCGACGCATTGCTGGCGCAGAGCGGCCCGCCCGATACCTCCTACACCCAGGCAACGCTTCGACCGGAATTCATCCGCTGTGTGCAGCAGGCCCGTGGCATGAACGACCATATCCAGGCCTGCGGCGATACCGAGCTGGCCTACCACCAGACGCAGCTGCAGGCCGAAGTGGCGCGCCTGATGAACGGCCCCGACGGTCCGGCCAAGGACCGCTGGATGGACGAACAGGCCACTTGGGCCGAGGACACCGACAAGCGCTGCAGCCCGGGTACAGAGAGCGTGGGCCAGGCGCTGGACGCGCAGTCGTGCCTCATCAACCGCTACGCCAACCGCGCGGAGGAACTGCAGGCGCGCGAGCGGCGTTGATGTCGGCTGAAACCTGAATTCAGTCAGGCATCGGCATTCTGCGCTGGCGTAGCATCCTCACCGTGATGGGGCCGATGGACGGCTCCTCTTTGCCGACCCACCCGGCGACTCACCAGGGAGAAGCAAGCAATGCAAGCCTTGAGCGCGCCTGCGCGCATTGATCGATCCGCCTTTGAAATCCGACGCGGAATTGCGCTGGTGCTGTGCCTGTTGCTGGGCGCCTGCCAGGCCCCTTCGGCCGACAGCGCCACGGTTGCCGCTGCCGCCAGTGCAGATGAGCCCACACCGGCAGCCACATCGACACCGGCCAGCGCGACGCCTGCAACTGC
>NZ_JBFRFE010000116.1:0-8641 GCF_052114665.1 Stenotrophomonas sp. 2YAF22
TCCTCAGCCTGTTGCTGGCGGCGTTGGGCACGCTGCCGATGCTGTATTGCCTGCGTGTGGCGATGCGGCGCGTGCCGAATCCTTCCGGTCTGCACGGTCTGCTCCGTGCCGCGTGGGGCAAGCCGCTTGCGGATGTACTGGTGATCGCCCTGCTGCTGGAACTGACGGCGACCACCGCAGGCCTGGCGCAATCGATGGCACGCCATCTGTACGCAGCCGCGGAGGTCATCGATRCCGTGCCCGCACAGTGGATGCCGTTGCCGATGGCGGCGTCGATCATGCTGTTGCTGCTGGGGGCGGCCACCGCTTTGCTGCGGATCCCGCGCGCGCTGTTGCTGGCCTGTGCATTGCTGACGGTGAAGCTGGGCGTTGGCTTGCTGCTGTTGTTGCTGGCGGCTCGCCATGTGCACTACGCCCATTGGATTCCGTGGCTGCCCTCGGCCATCGCGCCCTATCGCTTTGGGTTGGGCGGCGTGCTTGCAGCGAGCGTGGCATTGCTCGGTGTGCTGCTCGGTGCAGGCCTGCTGGCGGGATTCTGCGGCACGGTCCCGCGCGCTCGTTCGCAGATTTCCAGAGCTGCCGGCGCAGCGGTGCTGTTGGCGATGGTGTGGCTGATGGTACTGGCTGCGTTGCAGTCGGGCCTGGTCGAGTTTGCCGCGCTGGCCAGCACGCGACCGCTGTCGGTGGCATTGCAGGGTGTGCCGCAGCTGCAATGGTTGCTGCCACTGTTGCCGTTGGCGGGCGGCGCGGGGCTGGCGGCCCTGCAGATCGTGTTGCTGTTGCTGGCCGCGCGGTTGGGGTTGGAGGTCTGCCCGTCGGCGTGCGGCAATGCGGGCGCCAACGCACGCTTGTTGCTGACGCTTGCACTGACCGTGCTGGGCGCGGTATTGGCGTTGTTGCTGCCGAGAGCTGGCTTCCACAGCTGCCGGGGCCTGCAGGCCTGCTGGTACTGGCCGCCATGTGCGCCGGCGTTGCCCGCAGCCAATGCCAGGCAAGGGCGGCGACCGACGAGCGCAGGCTCCTCCCGATGGTGCTCGCACCTGTGGCGACCGCACTGTGCTTGTTGCCGGCCGTCATGGCCCGCACTTTCGTACCGGTGCTGATGGTCCTGCTTGTGTTGCTGGGCGGCAGGCTCGTCCACCGATATGTCTGGTGTTCCAGGTAGACCTGCCGGCGTGGCGAGCCAAAAAAAAGCCACCCGCGAGGGTGGCTTTTCGATCAGACCGGTGGCGCCGACTCAGTTCGTGGTCGTGGACGGGTTGCCCGCGTCCTGGGTCAGCAGGCGGTTGATGTCCTGCAGCTCGGCGACATCCAGGCCACCCACGGCCTGGCTCAGCAGCAGGCGGTTCTGCAGGAAGTTGTAGCGGGCCTGCGCGTAATCCAGCTGTGCGGAGAACAGGATGCGCTGGTTCTGGATCACGTCCAGCACCGTGCGGGTACCCACTTCCAGGCCGACCTGCGAGGCATCGTAGGCGCTCTGTGCGGAAACCACGGCCAGGCGGCGGGCTTCCACTTCGCTGATGCCCTGCACCAGGGTCTGGTAGGCGTTGCGGGTATTGCGGTCCAGGGCACGCTTCTGCTGCTCGAAACCATCCTGGGCGATGTCACGCTGGGCCAGCGCCTGGCGCACGCCGGACTGGGTGGCGCCGCCAGAGAAGATCGGCACGCTCAGGGTCAGGCCGATGCTGTTGGTGCGTGCATCGGGTGAGAGCGAACCGGCACCGACGCTGTCGCCCCAGGTCGCGCTCTTGCCCCAGCTGCCGCCCAGCGACAGGGTCGGGTAGTGGCCACCACGGGCGGCCTGCACGCCGGCTTCGGCGGCACCGACCTTCAGCTCCTGCGCCTTCAGCGCCGGATTCTGCGTGGTCGCCTGCTGAACCAGCTGGTCCAGATTGCCGCGGTTGGCCGGCACTTCCGGACGGAAATCGGCCGGCAGGCCCTTCAGGTTCATCACCGGCTGGCCGGTCAGTTCGGTCAGGGCTTGGTAGTTGTCGGCCAGCGTGTTCTGCGCAACGATCGCGTTGGCGCGCGCCTGGTCGTACTGGGCGCGTGCTTCGTGCACGTCGGTGATCGGCGCCAGGCCCACTTCCAGGCGCTTGTCGGCGAAGTCGAACTGCTTCTTCGCGGCCGCTTCGTTGGTCTGTGCTGCGTTCAGCGATTCGATCGCCACCAGCACGTTGAAGTAGGCCGCCGAGGTGCGCACGATCAGGTTGTCGTTGGCCGAGTCGAGGGTGAAATCAGCCGCCTTGCTCAGCTCGCGCTGCGAACGCAGGTTGTTGATCTGCGTCCAATTGAACAGCGTCTGGGTGCCATCGACCGTATAGTTGCGACTTTTGCTGGTGAACGAGCCGGAGTTGGCGTCGGCATTCGGCTCGCTGCGCGAACGGTTCAACTGGGCCCGGCCATTGATCTGCGGCAGCAGGGCAGCACGCGCCTGCACGGCGCCTTCCTTGTCGTACAGCCGGGTGGATTCGGCGGCGGACAGCTGCGGGTCACCATTGCGCGCCATTTCATAGACCTGCAGCAGGTCGGCGGCATGGGCGGACAACGGCAGCAGAGCAGTGGCCAGCGCAACAGCGAGGGATCGGCGGATCATTGCGGCTTCCTTGGACTCAGAGGTGGAACTGGGGGGCCGGGGCGGCACCACGCAGGTAATCGATATCGGTCTCGAACAGCGACTCGGTGCTGCCATCGGCCTTCACCAGCAGTGCTTCCATCGCCGGCGAACGGCCCTGGATGACATACAGGCGACCACCCGGACGCAACCACGAAGCAAACTGTGACGGCACCACGTCGACGGCGCCAGTGACACAGATCACGTCGAAGCGGCGTTCGGTCTGCCAGGCCAGGCCATCGGCCACTTCCACGCGCACGTTGGTGCCCAGGCCGGTGGCATCCAGGCGGGCGCGCGCAGCGGCGGCCAGTTCCGGATCGATTTCCAGGCTCAGCACGTCGCGCGCCAGCGCGCCGATGCAGGCCGACAGGAAGCCGCTGCCGGTGCCGATTTCCAGCACTTCGTCACCCGGCTGCAGATCCAGTGCCTGCAGGGTACGGCCCTCGATGACCGGCTTCATCATCTTCTGGCCGTTGCCGATCGGCAGTTCGACATCGGCATAGGCCAGCGCCCGGTGCGCGTCGGCGACAAAGGCCTCGCGCGGCAGGCGGGCCAGGACGTCGAGCACCTTGATGTCCAGCACGTCCCAGGGACGGATCTGCTGTTCCACCATCAGTTCGCGGGCGTGGGCGTAATCAATCGTCATGAGGTTCAAATCCAGCGCAGTGGGCCGGCCATTTTACCGGTGCCGGAGGCCGGCGGCGCGCCCAGAGCATCAGCTGCGGGGTGGCCGGGGTCGCAGTGCCGGAAGTCATCGCGACCTCCGGTTCGTTCAGTTTTGGTTATCCAGCGTTCCCAGCCCCCCGCGGCGCGTAGGCGCGCAGGAAGAAATCCACACTGGCGGCCACATGGATCGCAGCATCGGTCTCGACGGGTGACAGTGGCATGCCGCACATCATATGCATGTGCACTTCGCCCTTCACCAGGGTCAGGAACTGCTGGCCGGCGATGTAGCAGTCGGGGATGTCCAGTTCGCCGCGCTCGGCACGCATGCGCATGAAGTCGGCCAGCGCCTCGCAGGTGCGTTGGGGCCCCGCCTGCCAGAACAGTTCGCGCAGGCGTTCGTCGGTCTCCGGGGCCATCATCACCCGTTGGATCGACAGGGCCGCGTCGGAGGTGATCATCTCGAAGAACGCCATGCCGATGCCCAGCAACTGGTCGCGCAGGGGGCCTTCCACGTCGGCCACGAACAGCGCGTCGGGCAGCATCTCGATGCACTTGGACTGCACAGCTTCGGAGAACAGGGTCTCTTTGTCGCCGAAATGGCTGTATACGGTCAGCTTCGAGACGCCGGCCTGGGCCGCGATGCTGTCCATGCTCACGCCGCTGTAGCCCTGTTCGATGAACAGTGTCTTGGCTGCCTCGAGTATCGCCGCGCGCTTGCCCAGATCCTTGGGGCGCCCGGGACCGGCAGCCTTGGCAGCGGGCTTGGCCGACGGCTTTCGGGAAGTGGGAGAACTCATCCCGCTAATACTAGACCAAGCGGTTCGATATTTATACTATACCGGCTGGTTCACTAATGTCCGCGTTGCAACAGTATGTTGCCGGCGCGTTCCCCCCGGATTTCTTTTCAGGTCCTGTACCTCATGAAAAACATGCGTTGGTTGGGCGTAGGCGTACTGGTCGTGGTGTTGGCAGCGTGCGGCAAGCAGGCCGTCGAGCCGGTGGCGGCCATCCCGGTGCTGGTGGTGCATCCCACCACGCAGGATGGACAAGCCGCGGCCGCCTACCCCGGCGAGGTGCGTGCCCGCCAGGAAAGCCCCCTGTCGTTCCGGGTTGGCGGCAATCTGGTCAAGCGTCACGTCGACGCAGGCGAGCGGGTGAAGAAGGGCCAGCTGCTGGCTGAGCTGGACGCGGCCGACTATGCCTCGCAGGCGGCGGCGTCGCAGGCGCAGCTGGCGGCGGCGGAAGCAGACCTGGTGCGCGCCCGCGATGACCAGAAGCGCTACGCCAAGCTGGCTGAAGACCAGCTGGTGAGCCGCTCGGCACTGGACCAGCAGACGGCGGCGTTCAAGGCCGCGCAGGGCCAGGCCAACGCCGCCCGGGCAAACCTCGCCGTGGCCCGCAACCAGGCCGAGTACGCGCAGTTGCGCGCGCCCGCCGATGGCGTGATTGCCAGCCGCCAGGCCGAAGCCGGGCAGGTCGTGAGCGCTGGGCAGACGGTGTTCACCCTGGCCGCCGATGGTGGCCGTGAGGTGCTGATCGCGCTGCCGGAAAGCAGCATCCGTGACTACAAGGTCGGCCAGTCGGTGCAGGTGGAACTGTGGAACCGCCCGGGCCAGCTGCTGCCGGGCACCCTGCGCGAGATCGCCCCGGCCGCCGATGCACAGGCGCGCACCTATGCCACGCGGGTCAGCCTGGCGCCGGAAGCACTGAGCGAAGTGGAACTGGGCCAGAGTGCGCGGGTGTTCGCCACCGCCGGGCGCAGTGGTGCGTTGCAGCTGCCGCTGGCGGCCGTGCTGCGCGGCAGTGATGGCAAGGCCAGCGTGTGGGTGGTCAATCCGTCCAATGGTGCATTGAAGGCAACGCCGGTGCAGGTGGGTGCCTACGGCGCGCAGGCCGTGCCGGTCGTGTCCGGCGTGGGCGCGTCGGACTGGGTGGTCGCTGCCGGCGGYCATCTGCTGCGCGAAGGCCAGGTGGTGACGCCGGTCGACCGCCAGAACCGCCCGGTGCTGGCACCGTCGGCTGCCAAGCCGGCGCCGGCCGCAGGCAAGGGGCACTGACCCGTGCGCCGCTTCAATCTCTCCGAATGGGCGCTGGGCAACCGTGCGCTGGTGTTGTTCGCGATGCTGGCGTTCGCCGTCATCGGTGCCTGGTCGTACAAGCACCTGGGCCAGTCTGAAGATCCGCCCTTCACCTTCAAGGCGATGGTGGTACGCACGATGTGGCCGGGCGCCACCGCCGAGCAGGTCTCGCGGCAGGTGACCGAGCCGATCGAAAAAGCGCTGATGAACACCGGCGAGTACGAATTCATCCGTTCGTACTCGCGGCCGGGCGAATCGCAGGTGATCTTCATGGCGCGCGACAGCCTGCGCTCCAAGCAGATCCCCGACCTGTGGTACCAGGTGCGCAAGCGCGTGGGCGATGTCCGCGCGACGCTCCCGAGGGAAATCGTCGGTCCCTTCTACAACGATGAGTTCRGCGACACGTTCGGCAACATCTACGCGTTGACCGGCGAAGGCTTCGACTACGCGGTGATGCGCGACTATGCCGACCGCATCCAGCTGGAGCTGCAGCGCGTGCCCGACGTCGGCAAGATCGACCTGGTCGGCCTGCAGGACGAGAAGGTGTGGATCGAGCTGTCCAACACCAAGCTGGCCACGCTGGGCGTATCGCTGCAGCAGGTGCAGCAGGCGTTGGCTGACCAGAACGCGATCAGCGCCACCAGTTTCTTTGAAACCCCGACCGACCGCGTGCAGCTGCGCGTGACCGGCCAGTTCGATTCGATCGAGGACATCCGCAAGTTCCCGATCCAGGCGGGCGAACGCACGCTGCACTTGGGCGACATCGCCGAGGTCAAGCGCGGCTTTGCCGATCCCTCTTCGCCGAAGATGCGCTTCATGGGCCAGGATGCGATCGGCCTGGCGGTGGCGATGAAGGACGGCGGTGACATCCTCAAGCTGGGTGCCACCCTGGATGCCGAGTTCGAACGCCTGCAGAAGACCCTGCCGGCCGGCATGCAGCTGCGCAAGGTGTCCGACCAGCCGCATGCGGTGGAAGAGTCGGTGGGCGAGTTCGTGCAGGTGCTCACCGAGGCGGTGGTGATCGTGCTGCTGGTCAGCTTCTTCTCGCTGGGCCTGCGTACCGGCCTGGTGGTGGGCGTGACCATTCCGCTGGTGCTGGCGATGACCTTCTTCGTCATGCACTACTTCGACATCGGCCTGCACAAGATCTCGCTGGGTGCACTGGTGCTGGCACTGGGCCTGCTGGTGGACGATGCGATCATCGCGGTGGAGATGATGGCCACCAAGATGGAGCAGGGCTACGACCGCCTGCGCGCGGCCAGTTTCGCCTGGGAGTCCACGGCCTTCCCGATGCTGACCGGTACCCTGATCACCGCTGCTGGCTTCCTGCCCATCGCTACTGCTGCATCGAGCACCGGTGAATACACCCGCTCGCTGTTCCAGGTGGTGACCATCGCGCTGGTGGTGTCGTGGATTGCCGCAGTGCTGTTCATCCCGTACCTGGGCGACAAGATGCTGCCGGACCTGTTCAATCCGCAGCTGCCGAAGCCGGACAGTCTGGCCGGCCGCTGGCGCGCCAAGCGCCTGCAGTGGGCCGACCGGCATCCGGCCTTGGCGCGCTGGATCGCACCGAAGGAACATGCACACGACCACGATCCGTACCAGCGGCCGTTCTACACCCGCTTCCGGTCGTTCCTGGATACCTGCCTGCGCCATCGCTGGTGGGTGATCGGTGCGACCATCGCCCTGTTCATCGGCTCGCTGATGCTGTTCCGCTTCGTGCCGCAGCAGTTCTTCCCCGATTCGACCCGCCCGGAACTGATGGTGGACATCGAGCTGGCCGAAGGTGCATCGCTGGCCGCGACCCAGGCACAGGCCGACAAACTGGAGAAGCTGCTGAAGGGCCGCGAAGGCATCAGTAACTACGTGGCCTACGTCGGTACCGGTTCGCCGCGCTTCTACCTGCCGCTGGACCAGCAGCTGCCGGCGACCAACTTCGCCCAGTTCGTGGTGCTCACCGAAGACGCCAAGGCCCGCGAATCGACCCGCGACTGGATGCTGAAGGAAGTGATAAAGCAGTTCCCCGATGTGCAGATGCGCGTGACGCGCCTGGAGAATGGGCCGCCGGTCGGCTATCCGGTGCAGATGCGCGTGTCCGGCGAACACATCGCACAGGTGCAGGCAATTGCACGCCAGGTCGAGGCCAAGGTGCGCGAGAACCCGCACGTGATGAACGTGAACCTGGACTGGAGCGAGCCGAGCAAGGTGGTGCGGCTGGTGATCGACCAGGACCGTGCACGCGCACTGGGTGTCAGCAGTGCCCAGGTCAGCCAGTTCCTCAGCAGCTCGTTGTCGGGCATGAGCGTGAGCACCTATCGCGAGGGCAATCGCCAGATCGAGATGCTGCTGCGTGGCCCGGACAACGAGCGCGCGCAGCTGGATCTGCTCGGCAGCCTGGCGATCCCGACCAGCAGTGGTACCGCGGTGACGCTGTCGCAGGTCGCGCGGCTGGAATACGCCTTCGAGGACGGCATCATCTGGCACCGCAACCGCCTGCCGACGGTGACCGTGCGTGCCGACATCAGCGATGGCATGCAGCCGCTGGACGTGGTGCAGCAGATCGTGCCGACGCTGGATGGCATCCGCGGCGAGCTGCCCAGCGGCTACCTGCTGGAAACCGGCGGCTCGGTGGAGGATTCGGCACGCGGGCAGAACTCGATCAAGGCCGGCATGCCGCTGTTCCTGATCGTGGTGGCCACGTTGCTGATGCTGCAGCTGCGCAGCTTCTCGCGTGCGGCGATGGTGCTGGTGACCGCACCGCTGGGCATCATCGGTGCGACGTTGTTCCTGCTGCTGTTCCGCGCGCCGTTCGGCTTCGTGGCGCTGCTGGGCACCATCGCGCTGGCCGGCATGATCATGCGTAATTCAGTGATCCTGATCGACCAGATCCAGCAGGACATCGATGCCGGGCATGACCGTTGGCATTCGATCATCGATGCGACGGTGCGGCGTTTCCGCCCGATCGTGCTGACCGCGCTGGCGGCGGTGCTGGCGATGATTCCGCTGTCGCGCAGTGCGTTCTACGGCTCGATGGCGATTTCGATCATGGGTGGGTTGATCGTGGGCACGGTGCTGACGCTGGTGTTCCTGCCGGCGTTGTACGCGGCGTGGTTCCGGGTCAAGCCGGATGAATCCGGGGCGTGATGCCCCGGGTTTCCCGGCCACCGGGCTGAGCCCCCTCTGCGGTGGGTTCAGAAGCGGGATCGCTTGTTGGGCCGGGTGGGCAGGTGGGCTGGGGGACGCCGCAAGTACGTCCCTGTAGGCTCGGGCGCGCCATCCATGG
>NZ_JBFRFE010000117.1:0-8584 GCF_052114665.1 Stenotrophomonas sp. 2YAF22
GCCCTTGCATCATGACCAGGGCGGTGGCCACCTGCAGGGCACGGTGGACCTGGCCGGGCTGAAGCTGGTCGACAAGCGCTTCCAGCTGGAATTCGACAACATGCGCGGGCAGGCCCGCTACAGCAACGCCGGCTTCGCGGCCGAGGAACTGGCAGTGCGCCACCTCGGACAGGACGGAAGGCTGAGCCTGCGCGCCGGTGGTTTCGTGCGTGACCCCAAGCTGGCCTTCGAATCGGAACTGGCCGCCACGCTTGATGCGGGCGTGCTGATCGACCGCGCACCGGAAATGGCGTGGCTGAAGCCCTACATCAACGGCACCTCGCCGTGGACCATCGCGGTGAACCTGCCGAAGGTCGCGCCGGGTACACCAGCGCCGCCCAGCGAGCTGCGCCTGCGCTCGGATCTGCTGGGCACCCGCCTGGACCTGCCGGCACCGCTGCAGAAGCCGGCCAACGAGCCGCTGCCGACCACCGTGGCCGCACAGCTGCCGATGGGCGCCGGCCGCATCGACGTGGCGTTCGGCCAGCGTCTGGCGCTGGCTGCGCGCAGCCACAACAACCAGACCGGCGTTCAGGTCACCCTGGGCAGCGACCACGTTGACCGCGAACCACCGCCCAGCGGGCTGACCATCAATGGCCGCAGCCCGACCCTGGATGCGCTGGAATGGATCGGCCTGGCCCGTGGCGCCGGTGGCGATGGCGAACCGATGCCGCTGCGCGCAGTGGACGTGCAGGTCGGCCAGCTGATGCTGATCGGCGGCGTGTTCGAGCAGACCCGCCTGCAGCTGCACCCCGGCCCGCAGGCACTGGACGTGCGCCTGGATGGCCCCTCGCTGGCCGGCAAGTTGAATGTACCCAACGCCGATGGCGGCACCATCAGCGGCCAGCTCGAGCGCGTGTACTGGCAATCGCTGCCGACCCTTCCCGGAGCCACGGTGGCACCGGCGCGGGTGCAGGCCGGTGCCRACGACATGGACCCGGCCAAGCTGCCGCCGTTCGCACTGGACATCGCCGACCTGAAGTTCGGCAAGGTCGTGCTGGGCCAGGCGGTGCTGCGTACGCGGCCGATCGCAAATGGCCTGAGCGTGGAACAACTGCAGTTCCGCGCCCCCAGCCAGGAGATCGACATCCGTGGCCGTTGGCTTGGCAAGGGTGGCGGTTCGCGAACCGCGCTTGATGCGCAGGTGCGCAGTGAAGACCTGGGCGGGTTGCTGCAGAACCTCGACTACGGCGGCCAGCTGCGCGGCGGCTCCGGCCACGCCCGGCTGCAGGCCTCGTGGCCCGGCGGTCCGTCGGACTTCCAGCTTGGCAACCTGCAGGGCCAGCTCGATGTGAATGCCCGCAATGGCCAGCTGCTGGAGCTGGAGCCGGGTGCCGGCCGCGTGCTGGGCCTGCTCAGCGTCGCCCAGCTGCCGCGGCGGCTGATGTTCGACTTCCGCGACTTCTTCTCCAAGGGCTTCGCGTTCAACCAGGTCGAGGGCAGCGTGCAGTTCGGCGAGGGCATGGCCCGTACCGACAAGGTGTTGATCGAAGGGCCGGCAGCGAACATCACCATCCGTGGCGAGGCCGACCTGCGAAAACAGCAGTTCGACCAGACCATCGACGTCAACCCGCGCGCCGGCAACCTGCTGACCGTGGTCGGCGCGGTGGCCGGCGGCCCGGTGGGCGCAGCGCTGGGTGCAGCCACCAATGCGGTATTGTCCAAGCCATTGGGCGAGATCGGTGCCCGCACCTACAAGGTGACCGGCCCCTGGAAGGAGCCCAAGGTGGAAGTGATCGAGCGCAGCCGCGAACGTGCGCCAGTACCCGCACCGCCGCCGCGCCTGCCGCCGTTGCCGGCCGTGCCGCCGACCGTCACCGAACCACCGCCGCCGCGCTGAGCGCGGCCCCCGTTTCCCCAGGGCGGCCTTGCCTGACCGCCTTCACACCCCCAGATCGAGACCATGACTGACAACGCCCTGACGCTTGCCCAAGATCGCCTGTTGCGCCCCGGTGGCCTGGATACCGCTGGCCTGGAGCGCACCTTCGGCCAACTGCTCGGCCCCGGTGTCGACTTCGGCGACCTGTACTTCCAGCACGCCCGGCGCGAAAGCTGGAGCGTGGAAGACGGCATCGTCAAGGACGGTGCCCATTCCATCGAGCAGGGCGTGGGCGTGCGCGCGATTGCCGGCGAGAAGACCGGCTTTGCGTATTCCGATGACATCCATGCCGGTGCATTGCTGACCGCAGCGCAGTCGGCACGCGCGATCTCGCGCGAAGGCGGCGCACAGACCGGACGCTCGCTGCTGCGCGGCGATGCGCGCGTGCTGTATCCGGCGCTGGACCCGATCGACGGCATCGGCAACGAAGCCAAGGTCGAGGTGCTCAAGCGCCTGGACGGCTACCTGCGCGCGGCCGACCCGCGCGTGAAGCAGGTGATGGTCAGCCTGTCCGGTGGCGTCGATACCGTGCTGGTTGCCCGCACCGATGGTGTGCTGGGCGCCGACGTGCGCCCGCTGGTGCGGTTGAACGTGCAGGTGATCGTCGAGCAGAACGGCCGCCGTGAGTCGGGTTATGCCGGCGGCGGTGGTCGCTATGGCTATGAAGCGCTGTTCGCCGATGGCCGCCCGGAAGCCTTTGCGCGCGAGGCGCTGCGGCAGGCCCTGGTGAACCTGGAAGCGGTACCGGCGCCGGCCGGGGTAATGCCGGTGGTGCTGGGCCCGGGCTGGCCGGGCGTGCTGCTGCATGAAGCGGTCGGCCATGGCCTGGAAGGTGACTTCAACCGCAAGGGCACCAGCGTCTACGCCGGCAGGATCGGCGAGCGCGTGGCTGCCCCGGGCGTGACCATCGTCGACGACGGCACCCTGGATGGGCGCCGTGGTTCACTCAACATCGATGACGAAGGCCACCCGACCCAGTGCACCACGCTGATCGAGGACGGCATCCTGGTCGGCTACATGCAGGACAGCCTCAACGCGCGGCTGATGGGCGTGGCGCCGACCGGCAACGGCCGTCGCGAATCGTTCGCGCACATGACCATGCCGCGCATGACCAACACCTACATGCGCGCCGGCCAGCACGATCCTCAGGAGATGATCCGTTCGGTGAAGAAGGGCCTGTACGCGGTCAATTTTGGTGGCGGCCAGGTCGACATCACCAGTGGCAAGTACGTGTTCTCGGCCACTGAGGCCTACCTGATCGAGGATGGCCGGATCACCGCTCCGGTGAAGGGCGCGACCCTGATCGGCAACGGCCCGGAGACCATGCAGAAGGTGCGCATGGTCGGCAACGACCTGGCCCTGGACGAGGGCGTGGGCATCTGCGGCAAGGACGGGCAGAGTGTGCCGGTCGGTGTCGGCCAGCCTTCGCTGCTGATCGAGGGCATCACCGTCGGCGGTACCCAGGCCTGAGCACGGCGATGGCCACAGCCACCGCCATGCCCGACGGGGACTCAGTCCTCGTCGGCGTCGTCGACCGGCTCGTCTGCCTCGACATCCTCAGCGGATGCCTTCAGGCCCAGCGCGGCCGGCAGCATCAGCGCGCGCAGTACCTGGAAAATTTCGCGGTAGGCGCGCGGCGGCTTGTTCTTGGCCTTTTCGGCCTGGGCGTTGCGCACCAGCGTGCGCAGCTGTTGGCGGTCGGCCTGCGGATGGTCATCCAGCAGTGCGGCCAGCGCTTTGTCGCCCTCGTTCATCAGGCGTTCGCGCCAGTCTTCGGCACGGTGCATCATCGCCACTTCGCGGCGGCCGGTGTCGCTGTTGGCGTCCAACGCATCGCGGATCGCATCCAGCGCGGCATCGTCCTCGCGGCGCATGTGCTTGGCCAGGAACGCCAGCTGCCGCTTGTGCGCGATATGGGCGGTGATCCGCTTGCACTCGGCGATGTGCGGCAGCAGGTCCTCCGGGATCGGCAGGCGCGCCAGCTGGGCCGGGGTCAGCGATACCAGCTTCTCGCCCAGGGCCAGGACGTCGAGCGCATCGCGCCGGTTCTGGCTGCGGCTCTTGTCGTGGAATTCACCGGTTTCTTCGTCGCGTCCGCGCATCGTCCATACCTGATTTCAAAAAAAGTCGCCCGGCGTGATGCCGGGCCCAACCCGCACAGGATAAAGCATTGAACGTGATCGCCCCTGAAGTCGCCGTCGGCGACGACAGCCCGGCCCGGCTGGAACGGCTGGCCGACATCTCCCAGCAGCTGCTGCAGCGTGCCCGCGCGCTGGGCGCCAGCCAGGCCGAGGTCAGCTGCAGCGAAGACCGTGGGCTGGAGGTCAATGTCCGTCTCGGCGAGGTCGAGACCGTGCAGTCCACCCGCGACCGCGGCATTGCCGTGACCGTCTACTTCGGCCAGCGCAAGGGCAGTGCCAGCACCGCCGACCTGCATGAGGCCAGCCTGCTGGCCACCGTCGAGCAGGCCTGCGCGATCGCCCGCCATACCGAGGACGACCCGGCCGCCGGCCTGGCCGAGGCCGACCTGATGGCCCGCGACTTCCCCGAACTGGATGGCTGGCACCCCTGGGAGCTGCAGGCCGACGAGGCGGTGGACCTGGCGCTGGCCTGCGAGGCGGCGGGCCGCCAAGCCGATGCGCAGATCCGCAATTCCGATGGCGCCTCGGTATCGAGCATGCAGAGCGTGTCGGTCTACGCCAATTCGCATGGGTTCATTGGCCGCGAGCGCGGAACCCATCATTCGATCGGCTGTGCGCTGATCGCCGGCACCGGCGATGGCATGCAGCGCGACGGCTGGTACACCGGCGCACTGGCCCGCGAGGATCTGGAAGATCCGGCAAGCGTCGGTCGCCGCGCCGCAGAGCGCACGATCGCTCGCCTGCAGCCGCGTTCGCTACCGACCGGCAGCATGCCGGTTCTGTTCGCGCCGGAAGTGGCGCGCAGCCTGGTGGGCCATCTGCTGTCGGCGGTCTCCGGCGGCGCACTGTACCGCCAGGCGAGCTTCCTGCTGGACAGCGTCGACCAGCAGCTGTTCCCCGACTGGATGCAGATCGAGGAGCTGCCGCACCTGCGCCGTGGCCTGCGCTCGGCCGCCTTCGACGGCGACGGCGTGGCCACCCGTGCCTCGGCCCTGGTGCGTGACGGCGTGCTGCAGCGTTACGTGCTGGGCAGCTATTCGGCGCGCAAGCTGGGCCTGCAGACCACCGCCAATGCCGGCGGCGTGCACAACCTGCAGCTGGCGGCCAACGCCGGCTCCCTGCAGGACATCGCCGCGCAGATGGGCAACGGCCTGCTGGTGACCGAGCTGATGGGGCAGGGGGTGAACGGGGTGACCGGCGACTACTCGCGCGGCGCCGGCGGCTTCCGCGTGGAGAACGGCCAGATCCAGTATCCGGTGGATGGCATCACCATCGCCGGCAACCTGCGGGACATGTTCATGGCCATCGAGGCGGTCGGCAGCGACGTCGATCCGCGCTCGCATATCCGCACCGGCTCGATCCTGGTGGGACGGATGACGATCGCCGGCAATGATTGATGCCATTGATGGCGTAAGCTAGGCCCGCCTGACGCGACCGGCTTGCCGCCGGTCGGTCAAGACCACCCAATAAAAAAGGAGTTTTGTCGTGAGCGAATTCGAGAACGTCCCGGCGGCGAGCAGCGTACCCGCTGACCAGCGCACCATGGCCCTGGTGGCGCACCTGCTGGGCATCTTCACCGGTTTCATCGGCGCACTGGTCATCTGGCTGATCAACAAGGATGACGCCAGCAAGGCCTTCGTCACCGACCAGGCCAAGGAAGCGCTGAACTTCCAGATCACCGTCGCCATCGCGATGTTCGTCTGCATCATCCTGACCTTCGTGGTCATCGGTGTGTTCCTGGCGCCGATCGTCGGCCTGCTCAGCTTGGTCTTCAGCATCATCGCTGCGGTGAAGGCCAACAACGGCGAAGCCTACCGTTACCCGTTCGCGCTGCGCCTGATCAAGTAAGAACGGCCGCACGCGGATACGAAAACGCCCGGCAGTGCCGGGCGTTTTTGTTGGTGGCCGCACACTGCTTCAGTGATCGCGTTCCACGGCCAGCGTGGCCAGCGCGCGCAGCGCATCGGCTTCTTCGTGATAGCCCGCCAGTGCCTGCTGCATGCGCGCGGAAAGTTCGCGCAGCTGCGCCTTGGCACCGTCCATGCCGAGAAGGGCAGGGAAGGTGCTCTTGTCCTGGGCCTGGTCCTTGCCGGCCGTTTTGCCCAGCTGCTCGGAACTGGCCTCGACATCGAGGATGTCATCGCGGACCTGGAAGGCCAGGCCGAGCGCATCGGCGAAGCCGTCGAGCTGGGCCAGCACGGGCTCGGGCGCTTCACCGCACAACGCGCCCATGCGCACCGCAGCGCGGATCAGCGCACCGGTCTTCAGCGCATGCATGCGGGTGAGCGCTGCCAGCGACTGCTGCTGGCCGGTGGCATCGATGTCCAGCGCCTGGCCGCCGCACATGCCGGCCGCGCCGGAGGCGTGGGCCAGGGTCTGCAGGCATGCCACGCGCAATGCCGCCGGCAGCGGCGCATCGGCCAGCAGGCCGAACGCACGGGTCTGCAGGGCGTCACCGGCGAGAATGGCGGTGGCTTCGTCGAAGGCGATGTGGGTGGTGGGCTTGCCACGGCGCAGGGCGTCGTCGTCCATGGCCGGCAGGTCGTCGTGCACCAGCGAATAGGCGTGGATCAGCTCCACCGCCATTGCTGCGGCATCGAGCTTGTCCAGCGGGGCACCGAACACCTGGCCGGCGGCGTAGACCAGCAAGGGGCGCATGCGCTTGCCGCCACCGAGCACGGAATAGCGCATCGCCTGGTGCAGGCGTTGCGGGGCTTCGGCCGGCGAGGGCAGGGCGGCGTCGAGCTGGCTTTCGATACGGTCGCGCCAGCGCGCGAACAACGCCTCAGCCGTCATGGCTGGGCGGATCGAAGGGTTCGGCGGTTTCGGGCTGGGCCGGATCGCTGAGCAGGCGCACGCGCAGTTCGGCCTGCTCCAGCGCCTGCTGGCACTGGCGGTACAGACCGACGCCACGTTCGTAAGCACTGAGCGAGGCTTCCAAGCTCAGCTCGCCGGTTTCCATCTGCTCCACCAGTTGTTCCAGCGATTCGAGCGACTGCTCGAACTGGGCGACCGGGGAGGCGTTTTCGGGGGACTTCTTGGCCATGCGACAAGTGTGGACGGCGCGCGTGCGAGGGTCAATTCACCAGCCGCCCGGATGCCACTGCAACTGCGCATTGCGTGCCTGCAGCCAGGCCTGCAGCGGTGCGGCAATGACTACATCGGCGGCCGCCAGCAGCTGCCCCTGGTCGAACAGCAGGGGCAGCTGTGCGCGTCGCCAGGGCGCCAGGTGCTCGCGCTGCAGGCAATCCTTCAACGCGGATGAATGCGCGCGGCCGGGCAGCACGATGCGCTCGCCACCCTGGCGGGTGCGCAGTTGCAACGGGTGTTCGAAGCCGTCCGTGCCGAGCAGGCGCAGCTGGCCGCCGTCGGGCAGCTGCAGCGGCGCGCGGCCGTCCCACGCCGCCTGCCAGTCCTTCGGCAGTGACGGCAACGCTGCCGGCATCAGGTAGGCGTGCTGGCGCCACTGGCGGATGGCGTGCTGCTGCCAACGCGCCTGCGACTGCCGATCGGCGCCTGCGGCCATCAATTCGTTCTGCACTTGTCGCAGCACATGCGCCGGCAACGGCGCTGCGTTGTGCTGGCGTACCCACGCACGCAGCACGCGCGCAGCACGTTCCGGTGCAACCTGGCGCAGCAGCGCAAGCGACAGCACCCGTGGTGCCACTTCCAGGTGAGCGAGCAGCTCGGCATCTTCTTCGTCGAGCAGCGCGCGGGTCTGCGCGCTATGCGCGGCGCTGCCAGCCAATGCGGCAGCGGCGTGTGGCCAGCGCTGGCGCAGCAGTGGCAGTACCCGCAGACGCAGGAAATTGCGGTCGGCGTGGTCGTCGCCGTTGCTGGGGTCTTCGATCCAGTGCAGGCCGTGTGTGGTGGCGTAGGCCTGCAGCCCGCTGCGAGGCACATCGAGCAATGGACGCCACAGGCGATGGCCGTCGAGGTGGCTGTCAGCGGTCATCGCCGCCAGCCCATCAATGCCCGAGCCGCGCAACGCGCGCAGCAGGAAGGTTTCGGCCTGGTCATCCTGATGCTGGGCCAGCGCCAGGGTTTCCGCAGGCTGCAACTCGGCGGCGAATGCAGCGCGGCGTGCCAGCCGCGCGGCACCTTCGATCCCATGCCCGCCCTCACGCGTGACCTGCACGCAGTGCACGGCCAGTTCGATGCCCAGCGCAGCACATTGCTGCTGGCAGTGCCTTACCCAGTCGTCGGCAGCGGGTTGCAGGCCATGGTGTACATGGATGGCACGCAAGGGCGTGCCGGCGGCCTGCGCCGATCGCCACAGCCAGTGCAGCAGCACGGTCGAATCCAGCCCACCGCTGTAGCCGACCAGCAGCGGTGCATCCAGCGGAACGAGGGTCGGGAAGGCGGTCACGGCGGCAAGTATAGGGTGGGTGGGTGAGTCGGCAGGGCTGCGCCCTGCACCCGCCAGATCAAATGCAACAGCCGAAGCAACTGCAACAGCGGGCATTCCGTTGGATGGCGGGGTGGGTCCGGTTGCGGGGGACGCTGCAAGTACGTCCATGTAAGC
>NZ_JBFRFE010000118.1:0-8568 GCF_052114665.1 Stenotrophomonas sp. 2YAF22
GTTCTATGAAGGCGAGAAGTTCGCCGGGCGCATCTCGGCCACCAACCGCGATGACTACCTGACCCAGGCACCGGGCCAGGAAACCGGCTTCAACCTCGATGGCTACCACGGCATGACCGGTACCACGGTGTTCGATGCATCCATCCGCTACAAGATCAGCGACCAACTGGAACTGAGCCTGGAAGGCATCAACCTGACCAACGAAGCGTCCGACGAGTGGGTGTACTCGCCGCTGACCGGTCGCCTGCCGCTGCAGTACACCGAGACCGGCCGCCAGTACCTGCTGGGGCTGCGCTACAAGTTCTGAGCGACGCCGACGGCGTGCCACCCGGCACGCCGTCGTTCGCCACGACCGCTGCTGCGCCGCAAGGTGCCGTCGCGGCGTGGCCTTGCTACGGTCCGGCGGCCCTCGCCGGCCGTCGCCCGTTGAAAGGAAACGCCTGATGCCGCACCGCTCGACCCTGTCCCGCTGCCTGTTGCTGGCGGTGGCCCTGGCTGCCGGCCCCGCGATGGCCGCCGCCGATGCGCCCACGCTGCTGTTCCATGTCGATGCCGGCAAAGGCCTTGAGGCCGTGGTGGCGCAGGGTGAGGCGGTACCGAACTTCCGCGACAAGGTCGACATCGTCGACGACGGAGCGCGCGGCAAGGTGATCCAGTGGCAGGACGACGGCGTGCTTGCCTGGGATGCACCCGGCAACATCCTCGCCCAGCGTGGCACCCTCGCCTTCGACTGGCGCGCGCGCTACGCGGTGGGCGAAGCACCGTTCGTGATCTTCCGCGTCGGCTATGCCGACCACAGTAGCTGGGACATGGCCTGGCTGCGCATCGACTGGAACGGGCATGGTTTCGATGCGTTCGTCACCGATGCCAACCTCGCCCGCACGCGCGTGTCGTTCCGCATGGACACGCCGCCACGTGCGGACCAGTGGCTGCACCTGGCCTTTGCCTGGGACGAAGACCAGGGTGTACGCCTGTTCGTCGATGGCCGCGAGGTGGCGCGTGTGCAGGCCAGCGGCGATTACGATGCCGCGCTGGACCAGCTCGGCCTGGCCGGGCGGGTGATGGCGCCCTACCAGGTGCAGAGCCGCTACAACTTCCTGCGTGGCAGCGACTTCCAGCACATCCGCGTGTATGACCGCATGCTCGATGCTGCGGCCGTCAGTGCGCTCGCGCGCGGCAAGGCCGCCGAAAGCGCCGTTGCCAGCGCTGCCGATGACCGTGCCTGGCGCCATCGCTTCGGCTGGGAAGGCGCGCCGCCACCGCCATTGACCGCAGCCAGCACGCGCATCCGCAAGATCGAATTCGACGATGCCCGCGACTTCAAGGCGTGGATGTGGAAGGCCACCGACGGCATCGCCGAGACCACCTGGCCCGGCGTCTACAACCGCTCGCGCCTGCCCGGCCGCAACGACTACTTCCAGTTGCCGGACTGGAACACGTATGTGGAAAGCGGCCAGCATCTGGACCTGACCGTCCCGGCCGGCGAGACCGTCAACCGGGTGGAGATCCGCGGCGCGGCCTTCGGCACGCTGGCCCATGGCCGCGACGCCGCGCACGCCACCCAGGTGCTGGCCACGCGTCCGCAGGGTGTGGTGCGCAGCGTGGACGACATCCCGGCACAGACCGGTGGCGTGCTGCGCTTCAGCAACGTTGAACAGGAAACGCCGATCCAGGAGATCTGGGCGTATGGCGTGAGCGAAGGTGCCGAGCCCGACGGCACGGTCAAGCAGACCTATGTCATCGACAGCCAGGCACTGCCGGACTACACCAACCTGGACACACTGCGCCGCTACATCGAAGGCCGCTACCCGGCGGCCGAACGCAGCACGGTGATGGCGCTGCCCAAGGGGGCGGGCTCGCGCCGGCGCCCGGCCGATTCGTTGCCAACGCAGCCCAAGCCCATCGTGCACGTGCTGATTCCCTCCGGCGTGGGCGATGCGCCGGCCAACCAGCCGTTGATCCGCAGTTGGGCCTACAGCTGGGAGAACATGCATGACGGCCTGGATGGCGTGGCCATCGATATTCCCGCGCTCGACCTGCCGGCCACGCACGATGGCCTGATCCCGCTGAACCTCCGCATCAAGGATCCGATCTGGCCGGCGCGCGACATGATCGATGTGTCGGTCTCGGTGCAGCCGGGGCAGAAGCGCACGCTGTGGCTGGACCTGCGCGACCGCATCCTCACCGCCGACAGCCTGTGGTTGAGCATCGCCTCGGCTGCGCCCGGCTTCGACGCCAAGGCACTGGACGGTGCGCAGGTGCGGCTGGTGTTCAAGCCACGCGCCGATGCGCTCAAGGAGCATGTGGCCGACCGCTTCAACCAGGTGCGCGACAACTGGGGCTTCCTCGTGGAGGAACACACCACCTCCAAGCGCCAGCGCCTGTACGCGCGCGTCTACGCGGACCTGAGCGATCTGCTGCGGGTCGACCCGGACCATGAGCTGGGCCGGTTGTACTGGAACTACATCAGCTACAACAGCCAGGGCCGCCCGCCGTACACCGCGCCGGAGGTGCCCAAGGGCGTACCGGCGTGGGCCTTCCACCAGGTGCAGGACCTGGCGCAGGTGCGGCAGTTCGTCGACTGGTGGATCGATCAGCGGCAGGTGGCCTACGGCGATTTCGGTGGTGGCATCTCCGATGATTCCGACCTGACCCAGCAGTGGCCCGGCCTTGCCCTGATGGGCGTGCAGCCGGACCGCCTGAATGCCTCGCTGACCGCATTGTCCGACGCGGTGTACCGCAACGGCATGTTCAGCAATGGCCTGAGCACCATCGAGACCGACGAGCTGCATGCCTACGAGGAAGGCATCAACACCAACAGCGCGATGCTGTACCTCAACTGGGGCGATCCGCTGACCCTGGAACGGCTGATGGAAACGGTGAAGGCGTTCGACGAGTGCATCATCCTGCGCAACCCGCAGGGCCATGTGCTGTTCTCCAGCAACTGGTTCGGTGGCAACAAGGTCTACCGTGAACCCAACTGGCAGTGGCAGAAGCCGTACTCGTTCCCGGTGCTGCACCCGGCGTTCCTGCTGGGCCAGTACAACGCCGACCCGACCGGGCGCCGGCTGGTGATCGGCCTGGCCGATGGCTATCTGGCCCACGCCGGCACCGACGACAAGGGCCGCTTCACCCTGCCCAACGAGATCAACTGGGCGACGGGTGAGACCCGTGGTGGCGAACTCAACAACGGTTCCGGCAGCGGTGACACGATGCACACCTTCTGGGCGGCATGGCGCTGGACCGGTGATGCGAAGTACCTGCAGGCACTGGACTATCGTGTGCAGCGCGGCGGCCCCGGCGCGCTGGCCAACCTTGGCGAGAACTATGTAGAGGCACTTGGCCGGCAGCAGGACTGGTACCCGCTGCTGACCGCCGAGGCAGATGCCGGAAAGACCGGTTTCGCCAGCCTGATGGCATGGCAGGCCAGCGGCGACCGGAAGTACATCGACGCGCTGCATGCCGAGGGCCTGCAAGCCAAGGCACAACGCGCGTACATGAACACCGAAGGCCATTGGTGGTCCGACCGGGTGGAAGCACCGAGCGAGTTCCTGCAGCGTGCGCGGCTGGGCGGCATCGCCCTGAAGCGCAACCAGAGCTGGCCCGGGCACACCGTCAGCTGGCGCTTCGATCGTGAGGGCGCCGCGGAACAGGTGGCACTGCTGGTGCATGCTCCCTCGCGTGAGCGCTTCACGATCACCAGCCACAACCTCGGTGCGCGCGTCATCGCCGCCGACATGACCGGCTGGAACGTGGGCAGCGGGACYTGGCGCGTGCGCAGTGGCGTGGACGCCGATGGCGATGGCCGCATCGACGGTACGCCGCGCCAGCGCACGGTGCAGCTGGAGACGAGTGCGTCGGTACCGATGCAGTTCCAGCCCGGTCGCACCGAAGTCTTCGAATTCGAGCGTGTGTCTGCGGGCACGCCGGTGGAAATGCGTCCGGACCTGGGAGTGGGCCGTGGCGATGTGCGGGTGGACGGGCGCCAGGTACACGTGACCGTGCACGGCCTTGGGCATGTGGCCAGCGGTGTGGGCGTGGCGATACTGGAAGATGCGCGGGGCCGCGAGATCGCACGCACCGAAGTGCCAGCGATCGCAGCACCGACCGACCTGCTGCCGAAGACGGCGGTGGTGTCGTTGCCGTTGCCGGCAGGGGAACGCGGCGGCCTGCGCGTGCGTGTTGCGCTGGCCGACGGCGGTGAGGAAGTCACGCGGCTCAACAATGTGGTGGATGTGCCGCGGTGACGCTTGGAGGTGCTCCTCTCACAACACGGACACCGACAATACGTCGGCATCCATCCAATGAAGTTTCAAGGGAAGCTCATAGGGGCTGGAGTTGATCGATTGCTTTTCTGTCGATCTGAGTGTCAAGCCAAATCGACAGTGATGAAAGCAATGTCGTCGAGCGTCATGTACTTCTTTCCGTTCTGAGAAGTCCGAGGCTGACCGATTGCTAGGACATATGCACCTGCGAGATCTTCAGAATCCTCGATGTTGAAACGTTCGAAGAAGGAATCAACAATCTCATCTGGTAAGCAGATGCTAATGTCACCGCGTCCCCCAGAGTTCAACCAAAGCGCTTGAGCTCCAAGGCGAGCGTCGGTGATCATCCCCCAGTAGCCGCCGAGGCGCCCCATGTCTCGCTCACTGATTTCCTGGAACTCCACGAAGAAGTCGCGTACAGACGTGGGATTACCACCGGCGATCTCCAGCTGTTGCAGCGAGTACCTGAAGCCCGGTGAATGTCGGAGGTGCCGGAGAAGGGTACGAAGTCTACGATGAGACTGTGCTCTGTAATGCCCGTCACCTTGAATGGCTCGACCACCACGAGGACGTCCATCTAGTTCGGGCACTTGGTCGACGTGGACGTCGCCAGGTGCAGCGCCAAAGGCCAGGTCAATTACGAGAACGCCATCATTCTGGCGAATCTCTTCATCCGCTCCTATTCCACCGTCATGGCGAGCGAAATCCTCTGCACCCAATGGACATTGGGGGCCATGAGGTCTTGCACCAAAGCATGCGGCCACACCTCTTCTAGACGCTTTCCGGAAGAATGCCTGATTTCCGCAGCCAGTGCAGACAAGATTCCTCCGCTTTAGCTCCAACTCAGCAGGAGGCAATTGTTCGAACTGTTGAGAAGTGAATTGCTGATCGTTCAAGGTGCATCGTGCAACGTCCATTTCCGCTCCAATGACAAGGGTTTCTTCTGCACACCGTTATCGGCAGACGGAAGTCAATCCTTAGCTTGGTCGCATAGATGAAAGTCTGCGAAGCTATGAAAATCCAATGGGGGTCGCTACGTCGGTCTCCATCACCTTCACCCGGCGCTGGTACCAGCCGTCATCCAGCGGATCGAACACCGCGCTGCGCTCCATCACGCCCTGGTAGACGTGCACGGACACTGCCACGTCCTCGTCGCTGGCGTTGCGCAGCGTGTGGTACTCGTGCGGCGGAATCAGGCTGCCGGCGCTGCCACGGTGCCCGTACAGCGTGTCCTGCGCAGCGAAGCGGTGACGCTCGCCACGCTGTTCCAGCAGCGCGTACGGGGTCACGATCAGCTCGCCCTGCCAGACGCCTTCCACGCACCACATCGCATCGTGGTCGTGCAGTGGCGTGCCCTGCCCCGGGCCCCAGCACATCGCGATCACGCTGTAGCCCAGCGTGGCGCTTCGGTACAGTTCACGGCGCGCGTAATGACCATCCACGGGGCGACGTACGCAGGGCGGCAGCTCGATCAGCGGATCGACGATGGCTTCACGCAGCACCCGTTGCAGCGCACCGGTGATCGCCTGCGGATCGACCAGGCAGACGGCGGCATCAATCCCTGCAATCAAGCGCTCGCGGCCGGTGAACGGCGGTGGCGTGAACATCGCTTCCATGAACCGACTCTAGCCGAGGCGGGTTAACAGAATGTTTGCACCGCGGTGTCATCACTGCGTGCCGCGCTGCACGAACGGCACTTTTGCATAGAGCGCGCGCTCTCCCGCGCGTGGATCGTCAACCATGCGGCTGTGACTATCGAACAGCATCGTCTGCCGGTATGGCAATGAATACGGGGCCCATTGCGACATTCCTGCGTGATTCGGATCACCGGAGCGCGCAAATGCAATCAGGGCATCGCTCATCGTCGCCGCCAGTGCCTTGGCGTCTTCACCACCGCCAGTGCGTGCACCGGGCAGACCGGCGTTGTCGAACACCAGCGGAATATCCAGCGTGTGGAACGCGCGCAGGCGTCCCTCTTCCACCGGTGATGGCCAATCGAGCTGGTAGGCCCAGGTGGGTGCGGCCCCGGTTGCCTGCCGAGCGCGTGCTTCCAGTTCCTCCACCGCACCACGCCACGAGCGGCCGGCGGTGGTGGCCGCGAAGAACACCTCTGAGGGCGTGTAGTGCGGATACAGGCGTCGATACTCTGCGATCACCACCGAGGGCAGCAGATCGACGAACTGCTGCTTCTCCAGCTGCGCCGGCAGATCCTCCCAGGTCAGCCTGAAGTTGGCCGGGTCGTTGCCAAGGAACGCGCGCGTCTCATCGCGGGTGTTGCCGATCACCATCGGAATCGACGCGGACTGCGCCGGTGCCTGTGGCCAGAACGGGTGCACCGGCAGCACCACCTCATCCAGTACCGGGCCGAAGTACAGCGCGCTGCTTTCCACCCGCGAAGGATCACGTGCGCGGGTGGCGGCCAGCAGCTCGGTCGCCGGCAGTCGCAGCAACGCCTGCAGGTCGCGCGCGTCCACGGCTTCCATCGCAATCGAAGCCCGTTGCGCCGCCGCACGTGGACCGGCGGCGGTCACCTGCTGCCCGCTCATCGTCCACGCGCGCTGGAACAGGCCTTTCGCTGCGGGCATCGCCATCAGTGTGGCGATCTTGGCGCCGCCACCGGATTGCCCGAACACGGTGATGTTGCCGGCGTCGCCGCCGATCACCGCCGCATGCTCGCGCACCCACTGCAGCGCCTGCACCAGGTCGAGCTGGCCGACGTTGCCGGAGGCCGCATAGCGCGGATCGCCGAGCGCGCCCAGGTACAGGTAGCCGAAGGTGTTCAGGCGATGATTGACGGTGACCACCACCACGTCGCCGCGTCGGCACAGCGCGCTGCCGTCGTACAGCGGATCGCTGCCAGAGCCGTTGTTGAAGCCACCGCCATGGATGTAGACCAGGATCGGCCGCTTGCCGCCGTCGCCCAGTGCCGGCGTCCAGACGTTGAGGAACAGGCAATCTTCGCTGCCCGGCCCGTCCGCCCCGGTCTGTGGCGCGGATGCGGCATATTCCAGGGCGTCGGCGATACCACGCCAGCCCGTCTCGCGCCGTGGCGGCTGGAAACGGTAGGCGGAGGTGTCAGCGCCATAACGCAGACCGCGGAACACGTGCACGCCGTGCTCGCGCTGGCCACGCACGCGGCCGCCACGCAGGCGTGCCACCACCTGTGTGTCATCACGTGGCCCAGGCACCGCGGCGGCAGGAAGCGCTGCGAGGGTGGCCGTGGCCAGCGCCCAGCGTGCACTGTCGCGCAGGAAACGACGGCGCTGCAGGTTGGCATCCGCCTGGTTCAATGTGCCGCCTCCGTCGCCTGCAGCCAGCGTTGTGCCAGCAGCGGCCACACGGCCAGCGTTGAATCAGGCGGCATGCGCATGCCGAAGCCATGGCCGCCATGGGCGAACAGGTGCAGTTCGTGTTCGACACCCGCCTTGGCCAGTGCCTGCGCCATCACCTCGCTGTTGTGCACGTTGACCACCCGATCGTCGTTGGCATGGATCAGCAGCGTCGGCGGCATGTCCGCGCGCACGTGCTGCTGCATCGAATACTGCGCGGCCAACGCCGCATCGGGCTGCTCGCCCAGCAGGCGTCCGCGTGAGCCGCTGTGTGCATGCGCGCCCATGTCGATCACGGGATACACCAGCACCGCGCGTGCGGGACGCGCGCTGAGGCGATCGATGGCATCGCGTGGCGGGTAGACCGGCGCATCGAAACCGGTGGCCAGCCGTGCGGCCACATGGCCGCCGGCGGAGAAGCCCATCACCGACACGCTGTCGGCATCCAGCCTGCGCCGTGCGGCCTGGTCGCGCACCACGCGCAGTGCGCGCTGCGCGTCGGCCAGTGCCGCCTGGCGGTCGCGGCCGGCCTGCGGCAGGCGGTAGCGCAGCACGAACAGGGTGTAGCCGGCACGGTCCACCCACTCCGGCACCAGCGCGCTGTCCTCCTTGTCGATCACCACGCGCTGGTAGCCGCCACCGGGAATCACCAGCAGCGCGCGGCCGTTGGCACGGGCGGGCGTGTGCACCAGCAGGTAGGGCGCATCGACCTGGTCGATGAAGCGATCGGGGTGGGCCGGATCATCGCTGCGCTCGACCACGCGCGCCGGCCGCGCCGTGCCCGTTTCACCGGGGACCTGCCCCGCCGGCCACAGCGGCAGCTGCTCGCCAGCAAGCTCCCGGCCCAGGTGTTCGCCTGCGCGCAACGGCACATCGGCCGCGGATGCGGGGACGGTCAGCAGCAGGCCTGACAGCAACAACAGCACACGGGAAAAACGCATGGTGGAAAGGGCTCCAACGGGGAGACAACAGAG
>NZ_JBFRFE010000119.1:0-8531 GCF_052114665.1 Stenotrophomonas sp. 2YAF22
GGGCTGCATCACGGTTGTTGTCGGGAACACCCTGACGCAATCAACCGGTCCGCCCTTTACACTGTGGGCTTCCGTTTTCGCCCCTTCCGTCGTCGCCCTGCATGCTTCCCTGGATTCTGGCCCTGCTGTCGGCCCTGCTTACCTGCACCCTGGCCACCGTGTACCTGTGGTGGTTCAAGCGTCGACGTACCGAAATGCAACTGGGCCTGCAGGCTCTGGCGGGCATGCACTGGCGTGAGTTTTCCACGCTGATCAAGCGCATGCTGCGCGAGCAGCGCGGCCTGCGTGAACTGCAGGATCCGAGCGAGGAAAGCCGCGAGCCGAGCAGCGATTTCCTGCTCAGCGATGGTCCGAACAACTGGCGGGTGTCGTGCAAGCACGGCCTGGCCTATCGCATCGGCACCGCTGCGGTGAACGAACTGGGTGCTGCCGCGCGGCTGGCAGGCGCCAAGGGCGGCATGCTGATCACCGAAGGCCGGGTTGAACGCGATGGCCTGGGCGCTGCGGAAAAGCAGGCAGTGGAAGTAATCGATGGTCCGCGCCTGTGGCCACTGCTGCAGCCCTACCTGCCGGCCGATGTTGAGACCCGCGTGCGCGCCATCGCCCGCCATGAGGCGCTGCGCCGCATCGCCATTGCCGCACTGGCCTCAGTGACGCTGGGCCTGCTGGTCGGGCTTGGCCTGCAGGGCCTGCGCCCGGAACAGGCGGACTCGGTCCCAGCACCGGCCGTTGCACCTGTAGCGCCGCCGGCTGCACGTCCTGTGCCGACGCCCGCCGCGCCGGAAAGCGCCGCGAATGCGCCCGCTCCCATGGTCGCCGCAGCCGCGGCGCAGAATGGCGACGACGCGCGCAGCAATCCCAACCCCGACACCGCCACGCTGGACCGCTACCAGGCTGAACTGGCCCGCGCGCTGGCCGGGCAATCCGGCATCGCCAGCGGTGTCTGGCTGACCCGACAGACGCTGGCGATCAACCGCACCGGCGAACTGGAAACCGTGTGGCCGCGTGTTTGCCAGGAAGTGCTGCGCTACCCTGCCCTGCGCAACGTGCGCGTGCAGCTCAACGCCCGCCCCGGCGTGGATGAGCCGGTGCGCTGGCGGCAGTGCGCGACGTRTTGATGGGCTGAGGCGTGATGGTGCCGAGCTCGCTCGGCTGCTCGTCACCGCATCCACGCATGGCGTGGATCTACTCACGGCGATTCATTCCCGCTTGGCTGAAAGCGCCCTGGGAAGAAGCCGAGCGTGGGTTCGCCCCTATCGCGTCCCAGGCGCGAAACGGGCGACCAGATCCCAGGCATCACCCAGGAACATCTGACGCACGCGGGTGATCGGCTGTTCGCCGCGCCAGGTCAGGCGCTCGATCACCAGGCAGGCGGTACCGGGCTTCACGTCCAGCAGCTTGGCGGTGGGCGCATCGGCGCCCCAGGCGCTGATGCGGTGCTGGGCGCGCGTCCACGACACGTTCTGCAGCAACCAGCTGCCCGGCGCCGTGGTGCTGAAATCCACCTCCAGCACCTCGGGCACGCCGACCGGGCTGATCAGGCGATGCTCCAGCGCCAGCGGCCGGCCATCGGCCAGATGCAGGCAGCGCATCGCCAGCAACTGCTCACTGCCGGCCAACTCCACTTCGCCGGCATTGGCTGCCTCGGCCAGGCGCAGTTCACGCTGCAGCAGCCGGTAGCCGTATTGATGTCCGCGCGAGCCGACCTCCATCGCTATGTCCGGGATCTCCAGCGCCACCTGCTCCAGGTGCGGTGGCTGCCGAGCCACGAAGGAGCCCGCTCGGCGGCGGCGCTCGATCATGCCGCTCTCGGCCAGCGCCGTCAGCACCTTGTTCACCGTCATGCGCGAGCACCCGTACTGCTCCATCAGCTCGTGCTCGTACGGAATGCGGAAGCCCGGCGCCCACTCTCCGCTGAGGATGCGGCTTTCCAGGTCGCTGCGGATGCGCTGGTTGAGCGTGGCGGACTTGCTGGCCTTCACGTGGTGGAGTCTCGATGGTGGGAGGCGATCAGCCCAGCACGCCACGCAGGGCAGCGGCGAAAGCGCTGGTGATGGCCTCGCGCTGCAGGTGGCGGCCGTCGGCCACGCACTGGCGGCCATGGCGCCAGACCGATCGCAGCGCGCCATTACGTGCGGCGAACACCCAGCTGTCAAGCCATGCGTCACCGTGTCGCGCCTGCAACGCGGGGTGCGCGGCGTCCAGTTCAACCATGTCTGCGCTGGCACCTACATGCAGGCCGGCGGCCACACCCAGCGCCTGGGCACCGCCCTGCAGCGCACCCTCGAACAGGAAGCGCCCGGTGCTGCGGCCGGCATCCGGGGCCAACACGTTGCGACCCCGCAGGGTCAGGCGCTGGCCGTACTCCAGCAGGCGCAGCTCTTCTGCGGCATCGATCAGCACGTTGGAATCGGAGCCGACACCGAAGCGCCCGCCCTCGCGCGCGAAGGCCTGCATCGGGAACAGGCCGTCGCCCAGGTTGGCCTCGGTGATCGGGCACAGCCCGGCCACGGCGTTGCTGGCGACCATCTGCGCGCGCTCGTCGTCGGTGATGTGGGTGGCGTGCACCAGGCACCAGCGCGCATCGACAGGGGCATGCTCGTACAGCCACTGCACCGGTCGCCGGCCACTCCACGCCAGGCAGGCCTCGACCTCGCGCACCTGCTCGGCAATATGGATGTGTATCGGGCCATCGGTCAGCGGCAGCAGTGCGCTCAGCTCCTCGCCCGTCACCGCGCGCAGGCTGTGCGGGGCGATGCCGAGCACCGCATCGGGCAGCGTGGCCWGCGCGGTGCGGGCGCCATCAAGCAGCTGCGCGAACCCGTCTACGTCATGGATGAGGCGGCGCTGTGCCGGGTTCGGCGGCGCCCCACCGAAATCGGCGTGTGCATAGAACACCGGCAGCAGGGTCAGGCCGATGCCGGTCTGCGCGGCTGCAGCTGCAATCTGCGCGCTCATCTCGGCGCGATCGGCGTAGGGGCGGCCATCGGCATCGTGGTGCAGGTAATGGAATTCGCCGACGCGGGTGAAGCCGCTTTCCAGCATTTCCATGTAGGCCTGGGCGGCGATGGCCTGCACTGCGTCCGGGCGCAGATGGGCCAGGAAGCGGTACATCAGTTCGCGCCAGCTCCAGAAACTGTCGCCGTCGCCGCCACCGATCTCGGTCAGGCCGGCCATGCCGCGCTGGAAGGCGTGGCTGTGCAGGTTTGGCAGGCCCGGCACCAGGATGCCCACGCGGGCATCGCCTTGCTGCGCAGCCTGCCCACGCGTGACCTCGGCGATGCGCCCGTCCTGCACCTGCAGGCGGACGTCGGCGGCCCAGCCGTCGGCCAGCAGGGCGTGGGCGGCATGGAAGGAGTGCGCGGGACGCGAATCGGACATGGCTGGACAACCCGAATTGGACGCCTATATTGTATAGACATATAAGCACAGCTGCGTTGTGGATGCCATGCACGTCGATACCCTCTGGTCCAACGTCCACCTGATGACCCTCGATGGCGAGGGCCTGGGTGTCCTGCGCGATGGAGTACTGGCCGCCACCGATGGCCGCATCGTGCATGTCGGCCCCGCCGGCAGCGATGCCCATCTGCAGCCGACCACCCGCATCGACGGCGAAGGCCGATGGATCTCGCCCGGTCTGATCGATTGCCACACCCACCTGGTCTACGCCGGCAACCGCGCCAACGAATTCGAGCAGCGCCTGCAGGGCGTGAGCTATGCCGAGATCGCCCGTGCCGGTGGCGGTATCGTCTCTACGGTGCGCGCCACCCGTGCTGCCTCGCCAGAGCAGTTGGCACGCGAGAGCCGCCCGCGCCTGCTGGCGATGCGTGCCGAAGGCGTGACCACCATCGAAATCAAATCCGGTTACGGCCTGACCCTGCAGGACGAGCGCAAGCAGCTGCAGGTGGCACGCGCGCTGGGCGAGGAATGCCGGGTGAACGTGGTGCCGACCTTCCTCGGTGCGCACGCGGTGCCGCCCGGTCGCGAGGCGCAGGAATACACCGATGAGGTGTGCGAGGTGATGATTCCGGCCATCGCTGCAGAAGGCCTGGCCGAGGCCGTGGACATCTTCTGCGAGAACATCGCGTTCTCGCCGGCGCAGGCCCGTCAGGTATTCGAAGCTGCGCGTGCGCATGGGCTGGCGATCAAGATCCATGCCGAACAGCTGAGCAACCAGCATGGCGCCGAACTGGCGGCCGGTTTCGGTGCGCTGTCGGCCGACCATATCGAACATCTGGACGACGCCGGCATTTCCGCGATGGCCGCCGCCGGTACCGTCGCCGTGCTGTTGCCGGGCGCGTTCTACTTCACCCGTGATACCACCCTGCCGCCGATCGCCGCGCTGCGTGCGGCCGGCGTGCCGCTGGCACTGGCCACCGACAGCAACCCCGGCACTTCGCCGCTGACCAGCCCGCTGCTGGCAATGAACATGGGCGCCACCCTGTTCCGCCTGACCGTGGACGAGTGCATCGCCGGCTTCACCCGTGAAGCGGCGCGTGCGCTGGGCCATGGCGAGCGCATCGGCCGCCTGGCCGTCGGCATGGACTGCGACCTGGCGATCTGGGACATCGACGCCCCCGCCGACCTGGTCTATCGCATTGGATTCAACCCGCTGCACGCGCGCGTGGTGCGCGGACAGCCCGACCTGCCTGCCTCCTGGAGCAACACATGAGCAACACCCTGGTTCTTCGCCCCGGCCATGTCACCCTCGCCCAGTGGCGGCAGGCGTATCGCGGTGCGCCGCTGTCGCTTGACCCGGCCGCGTTGCCGGCGGTGCGCGCCAGTGCCGCAACGGTGGCTGCCATCGTCGCCAAGGGCGCACCGGTGTATGGCATCAACACCGGTTTCGGCAAGCTGGCCAGCGTGCGCATCGAACGCGAGGACCTGGCCACCCTGCAGCGGAACATCGTGCTCTCGCATGCCGCGGGCGTGGGCGAGCCGATGCCGGCGAATGTGGTGCGGCTGATGATGGCATTGAAGCTGGTCAGCCTGGCCCAGGGTGCTTCCGGCGTGCGCGAGGAAACGCTGCTGCTGCTGGAAGCAATGCTGGTGAAGGGCGTGCTGCCGGTGGTGCCGGCGCAGGGCTCGGTCGGTGCCTCGGGCGATCTGGCACCGCTCTCGCATCTGGCCAGCGTGATGATCGGCGTCGGCGAGGCCTTCGTCGGCGAAGAACGCCTGCCCGCCATGGACGCACTGGCTCGCGCCGGCCTGCAGCCGGTGGAACTGGGCGCGAAGGAAGGCCTGGCCCTGCTCAACGGCACCCAGTTCTCCACTGCGTACGCACTGGCCGGCCTGTTTGAGATCGAAACCGTGTTCCAGGCCGCACTGGTCACCGGCGCGCTGTCTGTGGAAGCGGCCAAGGGCTCGGATACGCCGTTCGATCCGCGTATCCATGCGCTGCGTGGCCAGCGTGGGCAGATCGCCACCGCCGCCACCCTGCGCACGCTGATGCAGGATTCGGGTATCCGCGAATCGCACCGCGACAACGACGTGCGCGTGCAGGACCCGTACTGCCTGCGCTGCCAACCGCAGGTGATGGGCGCGGCGCTGGACATCCTGCGCCAGGCTGCTACCACGCTGGAAATCGAAGCCAACGGCGTGTCCGACAACCCGCTGGTGTTCACCGACACCGGTGAGGCGCTGTCCGGCGGCAACTTCCACGCCGAGCCGGTGGCCTTTGCCGCCGACATGCTGGCGATGGCCGTGTGCGAAATCGGTTCGATCAGCGAGCGCCGCCTGGCGATGCTGGTCGACCCTGCGCTGTCCGGCCTGCCGGCCTTCCTGACCCCGCGTCCGGGTTTGAACTCCGGCTTCATGATTCCACAGGTGACCGCCGCTGCACTGGTGTCGGAAAACAAGCAGCGCGCGTACCCGGCCAGCGTCGATTCGATTCCCACCTCGGCCAACCAGGAAGACCACGTGTCGATGGCCGCGCACGGTGCACGCCGCCTGATGCAGATGGCCGAGAACGCGGCCAACGTGATCGGCATCGAGCTGCTGGCCGCTGCGCAGGGCTGCGACTTCCATGCGCCGCTGCGCTCCAGCAAGGCACTGGAAAACGTGCGCGCCACGCTGCGTGCACAGGTGCCGATGCTGCAGGAAGATCGCTATTTCCACCCGGACATGGTGATCGCAACCGATCTGGTCCGCAGCGGCGCATTGGCCAAGGGCCTGGCCGAGCTGTTGCCCACGGTGGAACCGCAGGCATGAACGGCCATCCCGAATGGCTGACCGTGCACGAAGGCGATGCGCCGCTGATCGTCAGCTTCCCGCACACCGGCAGCGAGCTGCCGCATGACCTGATCGGCGATTTCCACTCGCCGTGGCTGGCGCGCCGCGATGCCGACTGGTGGGTGCATGAGCTGTACGACTTCGCACGCGGCATGGGCGCGACCACCGTGCGCTCGGCAATCTCGCGTTCGGTGATCGACCTCAACCGCGACCCCAGCGGCGTGTCGCTGTACCCGGGGCAAAACACCACCGGCCTGTGCCCGCTGACCACCTTCGACAACCAGCCGCTGTACCACGCCGGTCGCGAGCCGGACGACGCCGAGATTGCCCGGCGCCGCGACACGTATTTCGCGCCGTACCACAACGCACTGGCCACGCAGATCGCACGCCTGCGTGCACGCCACGGCACCGTGGTGGTGTACGACGCGCATTCGATCCGTTCGCACATCCCGCACCTGTTCGAGGGCGAGTTGCCGCAGTTCAATCTCGGCACCGCCGGGCCGTCCGGTGCACCGGACACCTCCTGCGACAACGCACTGAGCGATGTGGTGGAAAACCTGCTGGCGCTCAGCGGCATGAGCCAGGTGCGCAACGGCCGCTTCAAGGGCGGCTGGATCACCCGCCACTACAGCAGCATTGCCGGTGGTGTGCACAGCCTGCAGATGGAACTGGCCTGCCGCGGCTACATGCACGAGCCCCTGCCCGACCAGGTGGACGAGCACAGCTGGCCCACCCCGCTCGACCCCGACCACGCCGCACCGCTGCGCCATACCCTGGCGCAGGTGCTCAATGCCTGCCTTGAATTCGCTACGAACCGGAGCGCCGCATGACCCGCAACGACCCGTCCCGCACCATCGCCGCACCGACCGGCACCACGCTTACCGCCAAGAGYTGGCTGACCGAAGCGCCGCTGCGCATGCTGATGAACAACCTGCACCCGGACGTGGCCGAGCGSCCGCAGGARCTGGTGGTGTACGGCGGCATCGGCCGTGCCGCACGCGATTGGGAGAGCTTCGATGCCATCGTCGAAACCCTCAAGCGCCTGGACGATGACCAGACCCTGCTGGTGCAGTCGGGCAAGCCGGTGGGYGTGTTCCGCACCCAYGCCGAYGCRCCGCGCGTGCTGATYGCCAACTCCAACCTGGTACCGCGCTGGGCCAACTGGGATCACTTCAACGAGCTGGATAAGAAAGGCCTGGCGATGTATGGCCAGATGACTGCCGGCAGCTGGATCTACATCGGCGCGCAGGGCATCGTGCAGGGTACCTACGAGACCTTCGTGGAAATGGGCCGCCAGCACTACAACGGCAGCCTGGCTGGCAAGTGGCTGTTCACTGGCGGTCTGGGTGGCATGGGTGGCGCGCAGCCGCTGGCCGCAGTGATGGCCGGCGCCTCCTGCCTGGCAGTGGAATGCCGCAAGAGCAGCATCGAAATGCGCCTGCGTACCGGCTACCTGGATACCTGGACGGATGATCTGGACGAGGCCCTGCGCCTGATCGAAGAATCGTGCACCGCCAAAAAGCCGCTGTCGGTGGGCCTGCTCGGTAACGTTGCCGACGTGCTGGACGAACTGCTGATCCGCGGCGTGAAGCCGGACCTGCTGACCGACCAGACCTCCGCCCACGACCCGGTGAACGGCTACCTGCCGCAGGGCTGGACGGTGGAAGAATGGGATGCCAAGCGCGTGACCGCACCGAAGGACGTGGAAAAGGCCGCGCGTGCGTCGATGGCCAACCACATCCGCGCCATGCTCGGTTTCCACTCGCTGGGCRTGCCTACCGTGGATTACGGCAACAACCTGCGGCAGATGGCGCTGGAAGAAGGTGTCGAGGACGCGTTCGATTTTCCGGGTTTCGTGCCAGCCTACATCCGCCCGCTGTTCTGCCGCGGCATCGGCCCGTTCCGTTGGGCCGCGCTGAGCGGCGACCCGGAAGACATCGCCAAGACCGATGCCAAGGTGAAGGAGCTGATTCCGGACAACCCGCACCTGCACCGCTGGCTGGACATGGCCGCCGAGAAGATCAAGTTCCAGGGCCTGCCCGCGCGCATCTGCTGGGTTGGTCTGGGCGATCGTGATCGACTGGGCCTGGCCTTCAACGAGATGGTGGCCAACGGTGAACTGAAGGCGCCAGTGGTGATCGGTCGCGACCATCTGGACAGTGGCAGCGTGGCCTCGCCGAACCGCGAAACCGAAGCGATGGCCGACGGCTCCGATGCTGTGTCCGACTGGCCGCTGCTCAATGCCCTGCTCAACACCGCCAGTGGCGCGACGTGGGTGTCGCTGCACCACGGCGGCGGCG